>JBFLWQ010000015.1 GCA_040757775.1 Thermodesulfobacteriota bacterium | reverse complement strand
CGTAGGTCCGCCGCTCGTCTTCTATCCCAGGGGAGATATTCCGACTCCAAATTTACCATTTCTCCGAGGACAGAAAAGTGGACAATTCATTTGTTACAAAAGCGGACAATTCTATTTGTTGACAACAATGTTTTTACCGCACTACTAGGACACCAGTATTGTATACAAGGTTGTTAGACTTTTCTCACCCAGGAGGGCAATGCCCGGAAGGGGATTTTTTAATAGGGTTTACCTTGTCCAGATGTAGGTTTTTTCCTTCAGGCTAGAATATCTAAAGGGGTCAGAGTCATTTTCTTGAGTGATATAAATTAAAGGATTCGGCATAAGATAGGACTTGAATAGAATAGTATAGGAAAGAACTCCCGAAGAGACACCCCTTTAACCCTTTAAAGAGTCAATGAGTGCCGGTATTACTTTAGTAACATCCCCAACAATACCATAGTCAGCTACCTTAAATATAGGGGCCTTTTCATCTGTATTAATTGCAACGATAGTGCCTGAATTTTGCATTCCTACAATGTGCTGCCCTGCACCGGAAATTCCACAGGCAATATACAGCTTCGGCTGAACCATCTTGCCTGTTTGCCCTATCATGCGTGATTCAGGTAATAAGCCAGCATCGGTAACAGGCTGGGTTGCACCAATTGTTCCTCCAAGAGCAGAAGCCAGTTCCTCAGCCAACCGCATATCTTTAAGCCCACGGCCCACGGCAATAATAATATCCGCTTCTTCAATCTTTTCGGTACCTTCTTCCTTTTTTACCTCCACCTCAACGACCTTAACATCTCCGGGCTCTATCTCAAATTCAACCATTACCGTCTTTCCATGTCTGGAATCATCTCGTTTTGGAAGGGAGGCTATGCCAGGCTGAACTGTAGCCATTTGGGGCCTCGTATCGGTTACGATAGTCGCCATGTAATCAAAATACGGGCAAATCTGAAGCAACTGTCTATTTTCCTTATCCATCTTTAAATCCACACAGTGAGCACTCAGTCCTGTCTTCAGCTCACAGGCTACTCTGGGAGCCAAATCCATACCAAGATGCGTGGCACTAAAGAGGACTATCTCTGGTTTATTTTTTCTGATTAAATCACATACGATACTATGGTAGGGAGATGTAGTATACCTTTCAAGGATAGGGTTCTCTATCACATATACTACATCTGCCCCATAGTATATAAGTTCCTCTGGAATGCTGCCTAAACGATCCCCTACCAAAAGAGCTGACAGTTCTACCTGAAGCTCATCGGCAAGCCCTCGCCCCAAAGACAGGAGTTCAAGACTACCCTTTATTACCTGGCTGTCCTTCCGCTCTGCAAATACCAAAACACCTCTATACTGGTCCATCTCTTTCATACTAATTCCTTACTTTTCAGGTCATTGATTAATCTGCTGGATATATCCTCTATCGAACCCCTGAGCATTTTACACTCCCTTTTTGCCTCCGGTGCAAAGACGTTAATAATCCTTGTGGGGGAGCCCTGAACGCCTATCTCATCCTCTTTCAGACCCAGATCTTCTGCACACCATTTATGTGTATCCTTTTTTGAGGCTTCGTAGATCTCAAGATAGGTCGGCATCCTTGGTTCATTTATCCCTTTAACAACTGTAACCAGGGCTGGCAACCAAGCTTCCACAGTTTCATATTCATCTTTCAGCTGTCTTTTTGCCCGCATCTTTCCGCCATCAAGTACCAGATCTATAATATACGTTATCTGGGGTATCCCCAGATAATGGGCAATCTGTGGTCCCACATGTTGCGTACCACTGTCAGCGGTCTCTTTACCACACAGCACTAATTGAACATCGTCCAGTTTTTTTATAACTGTGGCCAAAGCAAAGGCAGTAGCCAGTGTATCCGCACCGGCGCATACCCTGTCACAGACGAGAACGGCCTTGTCTGCTCCCATGGCTAACCCATGGGTCAGGGTATTCTCCACATCCTTTGGTCCCATAGAGACAAGCGTTACCTTGCCTCCATGTTTCTCTTTTAAGGTTACTGCCAACTCCAGTGCATTCTTGTCACAGGGGTTAATGACGCCTTTTATCCCATCCCTGATCAAAGTGCCCTTTGTTTTATTTATCCGAATCTCTTCTGGTACCTGCTTAACACAAACTACTATATTCATACCAACACCATTTAATCGAGAGCCGAATCGAGTACAATCTTCTCGCTCTTCAGCATTTCAGCAGCGATTATCATCCTCTGAATCTCACTTGTTCCTTCACCTATGGTGCACAACATGGCATCTCTCCAATAACGCTGTACAGGAAACTCCATCGTAAGCCCGTATCCTCCATGTATCCGTACGGCTTTATAGGTCACCCGGTCAGCAACTTCGGAAGTGTAGAGTTTCGCCATGGAGGTCTCCTTCGTATGTTTGACTCCCTCATCTTCCATTTGCAATGCCCTGAATGTAAGGAGCCTTGCAGCATCAATCTCTGTAGCCATATCCACAAGCATACCCCTGATTATCTGAAAATCTGCGATGGGCTTGCCGAACTGCTGGCGTCCCTGAGCAAATTTGATCGATTCCTCCATGGCAGCCCTTGCTACCCCAACTACTCCTATAGCCAGGTATAACCTTATTGCATCGTACAGGATCATCATGTCAAAAAAACCCTTGTTGAGTCTGCCAATCAAATTCTCTTTAGGCACTCTGCAATTCTCGAAAATCAACTCGCCGTTACTGATAGCCCTGTTACTTATAAGTTCTACCCTTCTCCCAATAGTCATACCGGGGGTGTCCTTTTCCACACATATCGTGCTTATTCCACCATAGCGACTCTCAGCCGTACGCAGTGTAATAAAATAAAAGTCTGCTTTCCCAAGATTGGAGACAAACCACTTTGTCCCATTGATTACCCATTCATCCCCTTCCAGCTTGGCCCACGTCCCAACAGATGCAGCATCTGTCCCAGCATTGGCCTCGCTACCGGCATGGGCACCCATCTTTTTCCCATCGAATAGGTACCGCATCCACCTTTTCTTATTCTCCTCTGTTCCCACCTTCATTAGCTCATAGGCCATATACCATGCCATATTCGTCGCTACCATTGCCGTCAAAGAATCCCGGGCAATCTCTTCACAGATTATCGCCTGATCTATATGGCTTCCACCAGCACCCCCATACTCTTTGGCTATAACCACACCCAGCAGTCCCTGCTTGGACAGCTTTTCGATAATGCTGTAATCAAACTCCGCTGTTCTGTCAAATTCCGCTGCCTTTGGGGCAATCTCCTTATCGCAAAATTCCCGGGACACCTTCTTCAAAACATCTTGCTCTTTAGTGTAATTAAAATCCATTTCAAACCTCCTTTAATTTTTTATTGGTTTTGACTTAGTTAGCTACGATTAACCAATTATTAAATATTGAAAAATAGTCCTTTTCCCTTAATTTTTTGAGGTATATAAATCCTGAAAAAAACAAATTGGCGCCTTATCCAATAACGATAAAGCTTAAGCGGTGTAAGGTAAGACTTAATCTGAAAATTGTAAAAAAGAATACAACCAACACAGTATTATTGTCAAGAGAAAAACAAGGTATCAATAAGAATCGAAAGTCAAGGAAAAATTTTTACGGTAAAATTAATGCATTCTAACTATAGGTCTCCCCTATAACTATACAGCCCAACTATTGAAATTACCTATTTGCAATCAAATTATGAGTGTGGTTTAATTTGATGACTCTTTTTCAACTTGAATAGTTATTATGGTGATGTTTTTCAACTTGCGGGCTCAACAGCGGGCTAGCCCGCTGTTGCATGTCCCCACAAGTAACCAGCAAATCCTCGATAGATCAAAAAGTATGCTCCGGATTATGGAAAGGGTAACTTTTCAGCATGAACTAATTACATATTATAGGGGGAGAGTTATATGGAAAGCATAGTCAGGTTCTTCGGTTCTAAAAAGGGGATTCTTTGTGCAGGCCTTTTCATTGGGGTATTCGCAGCACTACTTCAAAAATGGGGCAATCCTCCAAATATGGGGATCTGTGTGGCATGTTTTGAGAGGGATATAGCAGGGGCGCTGGGGTTGCACAGAGCAGATGTTGTACAGTACATAAGACCGGAAATAATTGGGTTTGTTCTTGGGGCATTTATCTCTGCCCTTATTTTTAGAGAGTTTAAGCCACGGGTGGGATCCGCCCCCATTGTGAGGTTCATGCTTGGCTTCTTCGCAATGATCGGAGCATTGGTCTTTTTGGGCTGTCCATGGAGGGCATTATTGAGACTGTCCGGTGGAGATGGAAACGCTATCCTTGGGCTTGCCGGTTTGACAACAGGGGTAGGACTCGGTGTATACTTTCTGAAATCGGGCTATAATCTCGGTCGAAGCCAGAAGACCTATAGATTTGTGGGTTGGATAATGCCTCTTATTATGATCGGACTCTTAATCCTCCTTGTTGCTGAACCCAAATTACCTTCAGGGGCTGTTTTCTTCAGTGAAAAGGGTCCCGGGGCGATGCATGCCCCCCTCATTATCTCACTGGTCATAGGCCTGGTAATAGGCATCCTGGCACAGAGGAGCAGGTTCTGTACCATGGGCGCTATCAGGGACATAATCCTGATAAGGGACTTTCACCTCATGACCGGGATATTTGGGCTTTTGATAGGGGCATTTGTGACAAATATTATACTTGGTCAGTTCAATGCCGGTTTTGTGGGGCAACCGGTTGCCCACAACAACCATATCTGGAACTTTGGGGGGATGCTTCTGGCAGGTTTAGGCTTTGCGTTAGCGGGTGGATGTCCGGGGCGTCAATTATTCCTGTCCGGTGAAGGAGATGGAGACTCAGCAATTTTTGTCATCGGGATGATTGCCGGTGCTGCCTTTGCCCATAATTTCGCCATAGCCAGCTCCCCAAAGGGTGTAGATTTGTGGGGACCTGGCGCCGTAATCGTTGGGCTTATCTTCTGTTTCGTCATCGGTTTCTCAATGAAAGAGAAGGTATGAAAGGAGAAATGAAAATACAGAGACTCTTTTCAGGGAAATCAGAAAAACATAAGGAGGAAGATTTCAGGGGGCTGCTGGTATATCCAAGCACAAGTGATGTTATTTCTGCTGAGAAGATCCTGAAAAAAGCAGGATATAAGGTGAGAGTTGTGGGGCCACCCCCTCACTTGAGGACCGGCTGTGATCTCGTCATAGAATTCCTGCTTATCGAACAACTTGGCATTGAGCGTATCCTTAAGGAAAAGGGGAGGATTCCCCTTAAGGTCATTCCAATTTCAGACGAAATCCTTGAACCCATTGACCTCTGTCAAAAAAAGGACTTTGGAGACTATCTGATGATAAGGGCAGCTAACATGAAATTGGTCATAGATAAGAGAACAGAGCAGATTGTAAACATATCCGGCGGTGGTTGCCCTGATGTGCCCTACCTGGCTGAAATGCTTATCGGAAAGCACCTTAAAGAAACCCCTTCTCCCAGAGACCTTGGGCATACTGTCTGTGCCTATGCCCTCCATATCGCATATGAAGAAATGTTGAAAGAAGTGGGTTAATTATGCTACTGTTAGCTGGAACAATCCCCGATCCGGGATTGCCGTTGATCTACGGAAGGGCAAGGATCAAAAATGACAGGCTGTTTATAGGTGAAAGGACATTTTATCCTAAGCGTGGCACACCTTCTATGATCGGAACAGCAGCTACCATTTGCCAGATTATAGGGTTAGATGAACCATATTGTGTTATAGCCGGTGATATAGGGAAGGGGGATGGGAGCAAAATAGTGTATGATTATCTTACTGAAAACATACATACCTTAAAACCTACTGTCTGCAGCTTTCATTATATAATGCCAGATTTAATACTGCATCATAAGCTTTTTTGCGCTTTAGAGAAGATTAAGAACAAACCTTTTTTGGTAGCCGATGCCGGGTACATGTATATCGCAAAAATGAGCGGCTGTGCTGATTTTTATGACCTGTTCACACCGGATATTGGAGAATTGGCATTTCTGGCTGATGAAAAATCCCCTCATCCCTTTTACACAAGAGGGTTCATCTTCCACAGGCATGATGAGGTAGAAGATTTTATAACAAAGGCATACGAGACAAAAGGTACGCCTCGATTCTTACTGGTCAAAGGGTTTGTTGACTTTATATGCGAAAACGGAATAGTTCTAAAAAAGGTTGCTGAACCCAATATCGAGGCCCTCGAATGCATAGGTGGGACGGGTGATACAATAACCGGTATGGTTGCAGGATTGATCTTCGGAGGGCATCAAGCTATTGATGCGTGCCATATATCGGCAATGGTCAACAGGGTTGCAGGGTCGTTGTGCAATCCAACACCGGCGACACAGGTGATTGAAATAATCAGATGCATACCTGAGGCGCTGGAAATCATTAGAAAGGAATATCTCAATGGAAGACAACAAAATTCCAAAACTCACAGAAACTGTTAAAGGAGCAGGTTGAGCATCGAAGCTGGGTCCGGCGGACCTGGCTAGGGCATTATGTGATCTTCCCTTAATGGATGATCCAAACCTGATTGTAGGCATGGAAAGGGCTGAAGATGCCGGAGTTTATAAATTATCCGATGATCTGGCAATTATCCAGACTGTGGACTTCTTTACCCCCATAGTTGATGACCCGTATATGTTCGGTCAGATAGCTGCTGCCAATGCCCTGAGTGATGTCTATGCTATGGGAGGGAAACCCCTGACTGCAATGAATATAGTTTGCTTCCCCATAAAGGCTATGGATATATCCATACTGAGGGAGATCCTTAAAGGCGGCATTGAGAAGATGAAAGAGGCAGGAGTCACACTGGTCGGGGGACATAGCATAGAAGACCCAGAGTTGAAGTACGGTCTTTCTGTTACAGGGACAATTCACCCCTCTAAGGTGTTAACAAATGTAGGGGCAAAGGCAGGAGATAGACTTATTCTTACCAAGCCTCTGGGTACCGGGATAATCAATACGGCAATAAAAGGTGGAATGGCAACAGAGGATTCGATTGAGATGGTTACAAAGTGCATGGCCAGTTTGAATAAAAGGGCATCGGAAATCATGCAGGAAGTGGGAGTGAATGCCTGTACTGACGTGACGGGATTCGGTCTTCTGGGTCATGCATTTGAGATGATTGAGGGCACCAGGAAAGGGATAGTAATCAATGCCTCCGATGTTCCCATACTCCCCGAAGCCCTGAACTTCGCAAAAATGGGCATTATTCCAGGAGGAACATATCGCAATAGAGAGTTTAGAATTGGGCGTTTAGATTTAAATCCGAACCTCTCAATTTATATCACCGATGTCTTTTTCGATCCACAAACTTCAGGGGGGCTTCTCATAGCAGTACCTGAAAATAAGGCATATGAACTGGAAAAAAGACTTAAAGAGGAAGGCATAAAAGAAGCAGCCATAATCGGAGAGGTAATGGAAGATTCTGAAGAGAGGATATTGGTACGGTAAAAATGACTAAGGCAGTCGATGCAAGGGGGCTTGCATGCCCTCAGCCTGTGATCAACACGAAAAAGGCACTGGAAGAAATTGAAGAAGGCATCCTCACAGTAATAGTGGATAACGTGGCAGCACGAGATAACGTCCGACGCTTTGCAGAAAGTCAGGGCTGCACAGTGAAGGTTGAGGAAGATAACGGAGACTATCGTCTTGAGATAGCTAAAGGATTTTCCTGTGAAGTCGGATCAAAAACCAGGGAGGGCAAAGGAAATGACAATATCGTCATCTACATAAATTCCAATTTAATGGGTGTCGGGGATGAGGAATTGGGGAAGACCCTCATGGATGCTTTCCTCAAAACCATGATTGTTGCTGATCCACAACCCAGGAAACTCATCTTTGCAAATAGCGGTGTTAAGCTGGTTATTGAGGGATCGGATGTGGTGGGACATATAAAAGAGATGGAAAAGAAAGGAGTCGAAATTCTTTCCTGTGGGACATGTCTCAGCTTCTATGGAATTAAGGAAAAGCTTCAGGTTGGAGTAATATCCAATATGTACGATATTATTGAGTCACTTGTCGAAGCGGATAAGGTAATAAGTCCTTAATAGACACCTGGAGGGAGTGAACAAGAAAAGAAGGGGGGGCTATCAGCGAACCGCCAAGTTCTTCATCTGATAGCCCCGCCACCCTACACAAAAGGGGTTACCCCCCTTTTTTCAGGTTTTTTTATTTTAGACTAACTTATTCCAAAAGTCAACCCTCAGATTCTGGGAGAGATTTTTTAATAAACATAGACAAGAAAGGAGAAAATATGAGCGATTATAATGAGATGTGGAAAGGGTTAGGTCTGGATATGGAGAGGCATGACCAACTGTTAAGTGCCTTAGGGGCGATCTATTCCGATGTTTACATAAGTCAGAAAGACCGTCCAAAAGGAATGGAGTATTTTGACTTTGTTATGTCCGAGGTTCACGGGTTGAGGATCAAGGAGCTTTTAGACCACAAAGAAAAGGGCGGCAAAGTGGTCGGGACTTTCTGTCTTTATGTCCCGGATGAGATAATACTTGCTGTTGGTGGTGTGAGCGTGGGACTCTGTGGCGGCGCCCAGTTTTCTGTTCCTGATGCAGAGGCCGTGTTGCCAAGAAATCTTTGCCCACTAATCAAGTCTGCCTTTGGCTTCAAAATCTCCAAAATCTGTCCCTACTTTGAGGCTTCAGACTTTGTTATAGGCGAAACCACCTGCGATGGGAAAAAGAAGGTGTGGGAGCTTCTCAATGAGCATATCCCCACCTATGTGATGGAACTCCCTCAAATGAAAAGAGATATCGATAAAGATCTCTGGTTTAAAGAAGTCAATAATTTCATGAAAAAGATGGAGGAAGAGGCAGGTACCAAGATTACCGCAGAATTGCTGGAAGAAAAAATCAAACTCATCAATGAGAAACGTAGAGCTATGCAGAGGGTTTTCGATACGCGTAGGGCAAACCCGCTCCCCATAAGTGGAAAAGATTCCTTACTTATATCTCAGATCGCCTTCTATGACGACCCCAAAAGGTTCACCACCAAGGTCAACGAACTGGCAGATGAACTCGAGGAACGAAATAAGAAAGGGGAAGGGGTATTTGATGAAAAGAGGCCCAGGATACTGGTCTCCGGCTGTCCAATGGCAATACCAAACTGGAAACTCCACAGTGTCATAGAGGACAGTAGCGGAGTGGTGGTATGTGAGGAGAGTTGTGTAGGTACAAGGTACTTTACCAATTCAGTGGAGGAAGGGCGTCCCACAATGGAAGAGAAGGTGAAAGCCATTGCGGATCGCTACATGAAGATTAACTGTAGTTGTTTCAGCCCAAATGAAGAGCGGATAGATGATATCCTTAAGTATGTTAAAGATTATAAGGCTTCAGGAGTAATCCACTATACACTCCAGTTCTGCCATACATACAACGTTGAGTTTGTTAAAGTAAAAGAGGCACTGAAAAAGGCCAAAATACCTGTTCTGGAGATTGAGACAGACTACAGCGAAGGCGATATAGGGCAACTGAAGACCAGGGTGGAAGCCTTTGTTGAACATATATCGTAGTAAAGGGTTATAGAGTTCAGTTGTCAGGGGTCAGGAAAAGCCTTTCTGACAACTGGTCACTAACCACCGTAAACTGTTATGTCTCCCAATACGGTTTTTTCCCATGAGCCGCTACTTTGACGGGAGGGAAATAGAGGGGAATACAGGGGATAGGTTCGGCTTTCTTCCTAGCTTATCCCCTTCCACCCTTAAGCCCCCTATAAATCCTCCTCCTTTTCAACTTATCTCTTGACTCTTTATTTTAACTGTGTTTTAAAACAGTAACGTATGTAAAGTCACGGGGCAATTTTAATCCATGCCTTCTTCTGAAGGCAGTTCTGGCCCTTTGAACTTATGAATTAAATCACCCTCCTGTCATTCCGTGCTGACCCCGTATCGAGTACGGGGCAGGCGCGGGATCCAGTGTTTTCAAGCGGTTCTGGATTCCGGCTTTCACCGGAATGACGCAGGGAAACTCTTTTTCAAAGGTCTCAGCTCTAGATGGATTAGGTTAAAGGCTATCTTGGAGAGGTAACACGATTATGCCTGCAAATGGAATAAAATGGAAAGACATGGGAACAGAACTGAGACACCACCTGCCCTTTAGCGTATTCAGCGTGGCGGTGGGGATAACAGTACTGGGTGTAATCTCCTATATGTCTGCCCTGATGGGTGTAATAAATTTTTCTCAGGCTTCTTACAGACTGTTCCATATATTCCATCCACTTCATATGCTCTTCAGTTCCATGGCAACTACTGCTATGTTCTGGAGGTATGAGAGGAAACTTGTAAAGGCAATAGTAGTTGGCTTCATCGGTGCAGTGGGAATCTGTGGTATAAGCGATATAGTAATGCCATTCTATTCTGGCAGACTCCTTGGGGTTAAAATGCACTGGCATATCTGCATAGTTGAACACTCACAAATTATCTTGCCTTTTGTGGCTGTGGGCATATTGACTGGTTTGATGGTACCAGAGGTTCGAAGGAGTACCATTTTTTCTCATTCCGTCCATGTCCTGATAAGCAGTATGGCATCCATCCTTTACCTCGTATCTTTTGGGTTATCTGAGTGGGTCCAGGTGATAGGTATGGTCTTTGTATTCATGATATTGGCGGTAATAATCCCCTGTTGTATCAGCGATATTGTCTTTCCTTTACTTTTAGTTGGAGAAGAAGCCAGACTCGAAGAACATGAGCATATGCATTAGTTTCCTTTAAATTTTGATATCTTCGCAAAAAGTTCATAAATTTTACTCTTTCGGAGATTGCCAGAGTGATACAAGGATTTTTTAATGAAGCTATTCTTTGCAATTCTATAATTTAACCTATTAAGAAAACAAGGAGAAAAATCAGATGAAAAAATGGGGGGATATAGTAAGAAAGATGGAACTTCTTTTACGGCTGAAAACCTTTCCAGTAGCCTTCAAACTTTTGGAAGACACCAAAGAGATAGAAGGTAACAAATGGATACGCCGTCTTACAAAGAGACTCACCTTATGTCAACTTATAACAATAGTCCGGACCTACGACTGGACAATAGGTGCCACTGCTGACGATTTTCTTGGTCCCGGTTGTGGTAGAATAATAGGATTAGTGGAAGCGCCTGATTACATTAAGGATGGTACTTTACGTTCTATCGTATGGTGTAAGACCAAGGAAGGCGCCAGGAGATGCGAAGAACAAATCCCTTGTGTCCCGACAGGCAAATACAACGCAGTACTTATGGGGCCTTTGGTTTATAATCCCTTCGATCCTGATATTGTGCTGATATACGGCAACCCTGCTCAAATGATAGTTCTCATTAATGCCCTCCAGTTCGAAGACTATGAACAGTTCCAGTTCTTTTGCGTTGGGGAATCCGCATGTGCCGACTCTATTGCCAGGTGCTACTTAAATAACAAACCATCTCTTGCTATCCCCTGTTACGGAGAGAGGAGATATGCACATGTCCAGGATGATGAACTGGTAATGGCCTTACCCGCTTCCTGGATGGAAAAGGCAATTGCTGGTCTTGAAGAACTTTACAAAAGGGGAGTCAGGTATCCTATTTCTTACTATGGGGCACAGGTCGATCCTACCGCTGGTTTTCCACCCAGTTACCAGGTTCTCTTTGATAGCAAGGAGGAAGATTCAGGGTTCAAGAGGTTCGATAAATAGGGGGAAAAGATGATTGAACCGGAAAAATTACAGTGTGGCAGATGCCCCAAAAAGATTTGCTGGCTGGGTTTTTCTAGCGATGGACCATCCTTTTGT
The DNA here is from genome assembly GCA_040757775.1 of Thermodesulfobacteriota bacterium. Taxonomy (NCBI): domain Bacteria; kingdom Pseudomonadati; phylum Thermodesulfobacteriota; species Thermodesulfobacteriota bacterium. The sequence continues at coordinate 66,997 of JBFLWQ010000015.1, read as the reverse complement.
CCAATGAAGACAAAGCTCCCAATACTGGAAGAGGCAAGAAAGAAGCTGCTGAATAAGGAGACAAAGGAGACAATCCGTGCCGTTGCCCTGACGTGGAAGGATTCAGGTTTGAATTTGACCCGAGTTGAAGAAACCATAATCTTTGCAAAACACATGGGCTATAAAAAGCTTGGCATAGGCTTTTGTATAGGGTTGTCTGAGGAAGTCGAGATACTTTCTAATATTCTTGAGAACAATGGGTTCGATGTGGTATCAGCATGCTGCGTAGCGGGCGGCCTTTCCTCAGAAGACATGGATATTAAAGAGGAAGAAAAAATATTCCCGGGACGGGGACGACAACCTCAATGTAATCCAGTCGGACAGGCATTTCTTCTGAATGAACAGAAAACCGATTTGAATATCCTGTTTGGATTATGTACGGGTGACGATACTGTCTTCATCAAACATTCGGATGCCCCTATTACTGTTTTAGCAGTCAAGGATAGGATCCTGGGTCACAATCCTCTGGCAGCAATCTATACCTCTAAGAGGTTCTATACAAGACTTCAACCCGGGAAGCCGAAAGAAAGATGATGGTGATATTATGTTAGGTGAAATTCTGGAAAGAAATGCGAGAAGATACCCCAATAAGTCAGCCATAGTATCTCAGGCAAAATGTCTCACATTTGGCTCTCTCAATGAGAGAGCCAATAGACTCACAAACGCCCTGTTTGACCTTGGTGTGAGGAAAAAGGACAGAATTGCCATAGTGGCAGATACATGTTTCCAGCATGTTGAAATTTCCTGTGCCGGGGTTAAAGGAGGAACCGTAATTACCCTGCTCAACCCCGGTTTGACCCCACGAGAGCTGACTTATCTCCTGAACAATGCTGAAGCGAATACTATTGTCCTCGGAGAAAACTACAAAGGCTTAATCGATTCCCTTCGCCCCGAATTGAAGGCAGTCAAAAACTTTATAATTCTGGGTGACACCCAGGATGACATGAAAGGGTATGATGCACTGATAAACTCCTCTTCCCCGGCAGGGCCAGAAGTACCAATCGAAGATGATGACCCCCTTTTCCTCGTATGCAGTGGTGGAACTACGGGCCTTCCAAAACAGATAATACACACACACAGAAGCTGCCTGGTTACTATGCTCAGTATAATGTGGGCCTACCGTATTGTTCATAATGATATTTGCCTCTTTACCGTTCCTGCCTTCTGGGGACAGCTTATTACCTGGCTAGTCTTTCCCCACTTCTATATGGGCTGTACGGTGGTGATACTAAAGGATGTGAATCCCAGGTCAGTGCTGGAAACAGTTCAGGAAGAGAAGATAACCACCACCTTCATCGGTTCTCCTTTCCTGCCCGTACTCCTTGATTTCCCGGAGTTGAACAGATATAATCATAGTTCCCTTCGTTGTGTACTCGTTGCAGGAGCCTCTCTGCCAACAGAGGTATGGAAGCGTGCGGTAAAGACCTTTGGCAATATATTCGGACAGCCTTATGGTTTAAGCGAAATGAGCCCCATTACGTTCCTTCCTCCTGAAGATATCGTCCCGGAGGGCCCCCCAGAAAGGGTAAATAAATTGCGCTCCTGTGGTAGAGAGGCAATCAACACACACGCCAGGGTAGTAAACGAGGAGGGACAGGATATTTCCCCGGGTGAAGTTGGAGAAATAACTGCTAAAGGTAGTAATATGATGAAAGGTTATTGGAATGCACCCAAGGCAACAGACGAAACCATACGGGGAGGCTACTTATATACGGGTGACATGGCTACTATTGATGAAGAAGGATACATCTATCTTGTGGGAAGAAGGAAAGATATTATAACCAGCAAGGGCAAAATCCTTTCTCCTTCTGAAATTGAGGATATAATATACAAGCACTCCGCCGTACAGGAGGTAGCAGTAATAGGAGTACCTGATGATGAACTGGGTGAAGCCGTTAAAGCAGTTATTATCTTAAAGACAGGGAAGAAAGCTACCTCATCAGAGATCATAAACCTTTGCCAGCAACACCTCCCTTCACATGCCATACCCCAATCTGTTGAATTTGCAACCAGCCTTCCTAAAAGTCCGGTAGGGAAGGTATTGAAACACAAACTTCGGGAGGAATATACAGCAAGATAAAGGGTTACACCCAACTTCAACAATGCCTTTCAACGTCGGAATTATGCTCTGGGTATTCCCTGACACTTTTTCTTGACAAGAAAAATGAATTAAGATAGGGTTTTTTTAGTCGGTTTTCAAAATTATCGTTGATATTTGTTAACGGGAATGCATCTCACATTCCAAAATAATCGAAAAGGAGGTTATAATATGGTAGGAATTACTTCTTATGGAGCCTATATTCCAATGTACAGGTTGAATATGCAGACACTGGCTCAGACCTGGGGTAGTTACGGGGCAAAAGGCGAAAAAGCCGTAGCCAATTGGGATGAAGACAGCCTCACTATGGCTACAGAATCTTCCATAGACTGTCTAAACGGTATGGACAGGTCATTAATCGATGGCCTGTATTTTGCCACCACAACCCCGGCTTACAGAGAAAAGCAAAATGCAAGTATAATTGCCAAGGTAATTGACCTGCGGAGGGATATAACTACAGCAGACTTTACCAACTCAGTAAGAGGCGGGACGAGTGCTTTGAAGGCCGCTATAGATGCGGTTGGTGCCGGATCGGCAAAAAGGTTTTTGGTTACAGCTGCTGATTGTCGTGTTCCAGCCCCGGATTCTCCATTTGAGAGACTTTTTGGTGATGGATCTGCATCCCTTCTGATAGGGGACTCCGATATAGCCGTGGAGATTGAAGGTAGCGTCAGCATCTCCAGTGAATTCATGGACATATGGAAGAGAGAGGAAGACAGGTATGTTCAGATGTGGGAAGAACGGTTTGTAGTTACTCAGGGGTACCTTGCCCATCTCGAGGAGGTAATCTCCATACTCTTCAAAAAGTATAACGTTACCCCAAAAGATTTTACGAAGGCGATATTCTACGCACATGATCAACGAAGACACAATGAGCTTGCAAAAAGGTTGGGTTTTGATCCAAAGGCCCAGTTACAGGATTCCCTTCTCACCACAGTGGGTCATACAGGGTCTGCTCAAGCCATGATGATGCTGGTTGCTGCCCTCGAAGAGGCAAAACCTGGAGACAGGATACTCTTTGCCAACTATGGTGATGGAGCAGATGCCTTTATCCTGAAGGTAACCAAGCAGATAGAAAAAATCAGGGACAGACGTGGTATAAAGAGGAACCTGGCATCAAAGATGGACTTACCTACTTATGGAAAGTATCTCCATTTCCGCAACCTGATGGATTGGGGTCGGCAGCGGGAGCCAGAAAAGTTTGGAGCACTGACGATGTCATGGAGGGACAGAAACTGGGTCTTCAGTTGCCATGGGCATAAGTGCAGGCAGTGTGGGACCATACAATTCCCCATGCAAAGGGTATGTACATGGTGTCAGGCCAAGGATGATTTCGATGAAATAAGGTTGTCGGATAAGAAGGGGACACTCTTTACTTACAGCATGGATAACCTGGCAACATCTGTAGACAAACCAACTGTAATCGCCATAGTTAACATAGATGGAGGAGGCAGGGTTTCTACTATATTAACAGATCGGGATCCTGAAAAGATCAGCCCTGACATAGCAGTAGAATTTACCTTTAGAAGGGTTCATGAAGCGCATGGTATTCACAACTATTTCTGGAAATGCCGTCCGGTAAGGGCATAAGGAGGGATGTAAAATGGCAGAGAGTTTTAAAGACAAGGTTGCAATTATTGGCATGGGTTGTTCCAAATTCGGGGAAAACTGGGATATGGGAAGCGAGGATATGGTTGTGGAAGCTACCTATGAGGCATTGAAGGATGCAGGTATTGAGATGAAGGACATCGATGCAGGGTGGGTAGGAACTATAGGGTTCCATGGTACCGGAGCCGGTATGACCTCTACAGGGATTACAGGGGCATCCATGTCGATGCCATTAAAGCTTCCATACAAGCCTGTTAGCCGAGTAGAAAATGGATGTGCTACCGGCACAGATGCCCTTAGGAATGCTGCTTTTGCAGTGGCAGCCAAGGTTTACGATATCGTTCTTGTTGTGGGCGTTGAAAAGCTGAAGGACACCGGTTTTGGCGGGCTCGGTGAGCTGTCCATACCTCCACACCCTGTCTTCGAGGGAGGCATAACTGCTCCTGGCATGTATGCCCTTGCAGCAACCAGATATTTCAAGAAGTATGGACTCAGCCCCGAAGAGGGAAAGAGAATGCTGGCAAAGGTTTCAGTAAAGAGTCATTACAATGCCTCAAGAAACCCCAGAGCCCATCTTCGAAATGCGATAACCGAAGATCAGGTTATGAATGCGCCTGTAATTGCATGGCCCCTCGGGTTGTTCGATTGCTGCGGTGTAACCGATGGAGCAGCAGCGGCTATCCTGTGCCGTGCAGAGGATGCAAAGAAGTTCAGAGACGATTATGTAGTTATCAAAGGGTTAGGGCTCTCCATAGGTCCTGGGCAGGGAAGCATCAGGACAGATTATGATTTTACAGTCTGGGATGAGACTGTATATGCAGCTAAAGAGGCATATACCATGGCAGGGATAAAGAACCCCAGGAAAGAGATTGATCTCGTTGAGTGTCATGACTGTTTCTCAATCTCCGAGGTCATTGCTGTGGAATCTATGGGACTCTGCGAGAGAGGAAAGGCAAGGGAAGACCTTGAAGCAGGTGCATGGACACAGGAAGGCGAAATACCAGTCAACCTCAGTGGTGGTTTAAAGGCATTTGGCCATCCCATTGGTGCCAGTGGCTGTAGAGAAGCATTTGAAATATACAAGCAGCTTCAGGGAAAGGCAGAAGACAAGTCCCGTCAGTTAAAGAATCCAAAACTTGGTATGGTTCATAATCAGGCTGGCCTGCCGGGTAAGTTCATGTGTGCAATAGCCCTTTATGGCCTTCCCTAGTAAATAAAAAACAAAACCATCAGAGAGCTTTAAAAACCCAGGTTTTTAAAGCTCTCTATTTATTTCGTTCAGATGCTTTCTGGCAAAACCAATGGAGGGATCCAGGCTTAGTGCCTTTTTGAACATAGGAACAGCCTTTTCTATCTCCCCTTTTTCTCTGAGATTCACCCCTATATTTGCGTAATCGATAGCAGAGTTCGGGTCTATCTCCACGGCTCTGGAGAAGCATTGTATAGCATCATCATATTCTTTCAGTTTGAAATAACAGTACCCCATAAGGTTATGAATGTCCTTCCTTCCCTCCTCCGCTTCCATAGCCCTTTTAAGGTCTAAAAGGGCATCTTCATACCTCTCCATCTCTTTATAGCAGGAGCCCAGGTAAAAGTGGATACTGCCTAAGTCTCCTTCCTGAGGTTGGGATGTGAGTGCCTTTTTGAGATAGTCTAAAGCGGTATCAAGGTCTCTCATGCCTAGAAAGCAGAGCCCCATATAATAATAGACAGGGCTCTTTTCGGTGAAAAATTCTTCTGCACGATTCATCATCGCAAGTCCTTCACTGTATTCCTCCAGATTTATATGACTTAGCCCCGCATAAAAATACACATCCCCCAGGGGAAGCTGGTCAGACCCCATTTTCAGGGCATCCTGGAACCTGTCAATTGCCTCTATATAATCCCTGAGACCGAATTCACACAGGCCCCTATAATAATAGATCATGGCTGAAGATGGGATATGCCTTTCTGCCTCTTCCAGGGTAACCATTGCCTTCTCGTTTTCCTTTCTTTTGAGATGACACAATGCCTTGGAAAGGAGGATAGTTCCCATATCCTCAAGTTCGGTACGCTCCGTCAGCACTCTGTCGAAATGTTCCAGCGCGCTTTTGTAGTCTTCCTGTTTGACCAATTCCATGCCAATTTGAAAGGAAATGCTAAATGCCTCTTTTTCGCGGTCATTTATCCTGAGGGTATCCTTCATAAGAGATAGCGATTCTACAGCACAGTTCATACAATCGCTCCGCCTGTTTTCATAGGTTTCGAATGTCATGAGCAGCTCAGGCAGACTGTTCATAGAGTAAAGGTTTGAAACGGGCTGTTTTGAGGATACTGCCTTGAAGCAGTTGTAAATATCCCCATCTTTTTCTCTCAATATAACAGAAGGGCATCCTTGAAGGGGATTCTTTATCGGCGCACTGGCCCATACCATAAGGTCATCGAATACAGAATGGGTTCCCAGGGTATTTATGAGCCTTTCCAGCTTATTTCCCCCACCCAGTTCCAGATAAATCCTTTCTCTGTCACTCTTCATAATCCCTTTGATTCCGTTAGGGAGACTATTTTCTGTGATGTAGATACTGGGAATCATAAGTCGATCTCTCAGGAACTCCAGGGATCTGTTGAGGAATACTATATCATCGTCCTCTTCTGCTGTAAGTATGGGTAAGATCATAATACGGGATACGCTCTGGTGAAGGTATCCTTCCCTATTAAAAGGGCTGATTATCTGGAAAAAATCGTTGTAAACATCTTCCAGTAAATCTTCAGAAGGTAACGGATGAACAGGATGGATGTTTATCCTGTAAAAGAAGTATCTTTTTAGAAACAGGGCGATCTGTTTTATCGTCTCCCTCACACGGGGGAAACCTCTCTCAATATCTTTTACAATAAGGTATATATCCGCAGATATATCAATGTAAGGAAAGAAACCGGTAAAATATTCCTGAAATTCCTGAGAAGAATAGCCGTCTGACCGGTCCAGAATAAGATACAATTTCTTTATTGAACTCTCTGACATTATAAAAACTCTCTCTTTCCCCTTATCCAGGAAGCCACTACCCGTAAAATATTTTTCTATGCGAATTGGAATTCAGTTTACTAATCTTTCGAACTCTTTGTCATTGCTCAGATTTTTGAAGTTTAAATCTGCCTTTGCCCTTTGTTTCAGGTTTGCGTCAAGCTTTATCGCTCTGGCCAGGAATATCATGGCCTTTTCTTTTCCCTCCCTGTAATAATAAAAAATAGCCAGATTATAGTAACCATCTGCGAATTTAGGATCTATGTCTAACGTTGCGTTGAAATCTTTTTCAGCCTGCTGATAATTCCCCAAACCGTTATATGCCCACCCCCTTTGAATTAATGCATATTTATTGTCAGGGGACAATTTTAATGCCGTATCCGCATCTTTTATCGCCTCTTGAAAGTTCCCCAGACCGTTATAAGACCAACTGCGCATAAAATAATTAAAGGGTTCGTTCGGGTTGATCTTTACAGCATTGTCCATATCTTTCTTAGCTTGCAGAAAATTGCCCAAGGCATTGTATGCCCAGCCCCTGTGATAATATGCCCATTGGTTATTCTGGTTTATGCTTAATGCCTTATCCAGATCAACGATCGCCGACTGATATTTGCTCAATGCGTTGTAAGACCAGGCGCGCTGAACGTATGCATGCTCATTTTTTGGCTCCAGTGCTATTGCACTGTCCAAATGAACGATTGCCTTTTTATAATTACCTGCCCCGTTATATGCCCATGCGAGATGAATTAGTGCTGTGACGTTGTCCGTCTCCAAGCCGACCACTTTTGAGTAGGCTGCGATTGCCTCCTGGTAGTTGCCCGCTATGATAAGTGCATATCCCTTATCAAACCATTCCCTGGAAGACAGCTTCTCGACAGCTTTTGTGTACTCCTGCTGTTTTTTGGCATTGGTCTTCATGGTCTCCAGTTCTTTTCTTAACTTATCAATCTCCTTCACGGCATCATCTGCCTTCCTGCTGGTTTCTTCGAGCACCCTGCTCATAGTTTGGTCTGCACGGATTTTCTCGATTGAACGGGTCACTTCTTCCGGGTCAGCTACTATCTTTGCTTTCAGATAATATGTTTTTCCATCCCATCTTTCATCAATAACCATGATTCTCGTTACACCTGCTGTAAAAGCAGTCAATTGATCCTTTGTTAATTCAAAGTTTTTAACCGCTGTCTCGCTTTTCAGATACGTCCCCAGTTCCTCCAGAACAAGCCTCTTAACCTGTTCAAGAGCGATTGTTCTGCTGGAAACCTTGCTGTCGAGGTCGCTTGCACGATAGGTATACTCTTTAATAAATATTTTCTCTTCAGGATATGCATTAACTGCAAATAACAAAGGATACATACAGATAATCAATACTATAATCTTGCTCATCTGCTTTCCTAACATTGCTAACCTCGCTTTAAATTCATTTTTTTTAACAAATCAATTACCTCTTCTTCCTTTGGAAATCGACCAACCTCGTGTTTAGAAAATATGAGGTTGCCATCGGCAACGACATCAAAAATCCCATTGCTGCCCTTAATTAATTTTACCTCAATACCGAATTCTTTTTTTATTTTTGCCGCCAAACTGGAGGCTTTTGGCAGATAGTTTCAAGATGTACAGTATTTTATCGATATTTTCATGTCTCACTCCTTTTCATCTTTTTTAAGGTTTCCACAACCTGGTGGACGTCAGCTAAACATCACTTTCCTTTCGGATTTTCCTCAGCACAATTGCACCTTCCTGCCTTCTTTTCAGAGGAAATCTTTTCGTAGATCAAAGAACGATTGTTAGTAACAAAGTCATTTTCGATATCTCTTTTCGTATAGTTAAAACAGTAGCATACTAAATCGTCACCTTTGAATTCATTTCTTTTTTGAAAATTCGGTTCAATTTCAATCATTTTTTTACTCACAAGGTTACCAATATAATTTCACGTATTAAATTAAGTGTGGACTGTCCCTATTTTTGTCACAGTATGCTCTTTTCTATATCGATTCCATTGATATGTTATAAAAAGCATAGTGGATATTAAACCCAACCAACCTATAAACCTGACAAAATTTGCAACGGCAGTATCGTAATTTAATAGACCAATGCCTGTAAATATCGTTGTCCAATCGTGTTCGCCGCTGCCCACCAGCGGTAATTCTTGTGCCCTTGAGTCTGCCATGTATCTGGCAATGTTAAAAAAGTTTTCAAATAACCATAACATTGAAACTGAAAAGGAGACTAAGGCTGCCTGTCGTAAAAAAGTCAACGCCGTTATTATCGGAAATACCAACTGCCCCAGAGTACCGCCATAAAGCCCAAGTGTACTGCCAAAAATTCCAAATATTATATGCCCGGCTTCATGAAACAGGAGATTTGCGTGATCGATGATAAAGATAAAGCCATCAGCATCAAAAATTAATGTAATAATCAATAATAAGAATCCTATTGTAAAGGCTATAAATTTCGGTGTTGTTACGTTGTTTATTTTATTTAAATTATCGCTTGGTATCATTTTTAATAAATATGAATTTTAATCAATAGTTCCAATATGTATGGCTTATAGGTAGTCTGCTTAATTCTGTTTTCAACTGCTTCCAGTTTGGCAAGTATTTATCCATGTAATATAGAAACCTGTCATTGTGATGCCTTTCCAACAAGTGAACCATTTCATGTACGATGATATATTCTAAACAATAATCCGGCTTCTTAGCCAGCTCGAGGTTTATCCAAATTCTTTTCTTTTCAATATTGCACGAGCCCCACTTGGTTTTCATCCGCTTTACTTGCCACTCGTTCACTTTGACATTCAATGTTTTTTCCCATTTTTCAATCATTGCGGGAATTTGTTTTTTCAGTTCAACCCGATACCATTCGGTCATTATTGTATGCCGTTTTTCAACTGGTATCCCAGGTCTTACATAAAGGTCGATGTAAGTTTTGTTTTTTAAAATAACCTTGGGTGGTGCATCCTCTTCAATGATATTCAGTAGGTATCTTTTGCCTTGAAAATAATGGCTTTCCCGGTTTTTGTATTCTCTTGGTGTAATTCTTTCCTGCCCTTCAAATTTTAGTCGGTGTCGTTTTATCCAGCCTAATTTTGAAATAGCAAAAAGGCGAACTGCATCATCATTTGCTTTTAATGGTACGGCAATGCGCACCCTACCTGTTGGCGGATAAACGGCCAGATGTATGTTTTTAATGTTTTTACGAACTACATCAATTTTGATATTGTTGACAGTGATTTGTTCCATCAGTATTCTCTTTGATTTTTAACAAGATTGAACACATATGAAGCATCCGGCTCTTTAATGCCGTATTCTTCCAATACTTCTCCAATTGCGTATTTGACGGCTTTTGACTTTTGAATATTATCTCTCCACCCGTCTTTTTTCGTTGTTAATATTTTATGGTCTAATTCATTTGCAATTGCTTCGTTTCTGCCAAGATTATCATACAATGACCTTTTAGCGTTTGTATTTATTGAAAAAGGATACTCAGAATTAGTGTTTGGTTTCTTCACTTTTTTTGAAAGGTCAATGATTTCCTGCAAATACTTTTCGTATTCCAAAGTGGCTTCTTTGCGCAGCTTGATGAGTTCATCTAAAAGCACGCTCATTTTTTCATAGTAAACAGGGTTGGTCGGGCTTTCTTCAATTATTACTTTACGCAAATTGTTTTCTATGGCTTCCGCCATTGCATCTTTATTATCACGGATTTTTTTGGGTACATCATTTATAGCATCTTTTCCTTTTTCAACCAGCAATTCAACCATACTCATGTCATCAAAATTGGCAAGCATACGACTTTCTTCCGCTCCGATGTAGCTGTCAATCAAATAACGCATAGCAGGCTCATATTGTTTCAAGTCGATATAATCGCCACTGGCAAGCTGTATCTCTTTTCGCAGGTTTTCAAAGTGTTTGATGTCGTTTTTAATCTGCTCTGCTTCTTTATCAGTATAACCTGCTTCTTTCATTTCATCGGCTATGTTGGTATATGCCCGGATGAGCGCAATGGTCAGTCTATACAAGGAAACCCGTTTCGGTTCGGTGTCTTTCAGTTCATCCGGGTTTTCGGTGTTTTTGCCGCAGAAGTAATGAATATGGGAAAGAGTGTCTTTGGGTGGTTCAACGGCTTCACATAATGCCTTTACGGCTTCCAATGCCTCTTCTAATCTTTCTTTGCCTTTTTGCAGGCGGTCTTTTAATAAGCCTTCAATGTCTGCTTTTTCATAGCCACTGAACACTTCGGAAGTATAATCCTTGAAAGCTATTTCCAAACTCCTGAACAAATCCATGTAGTCAATTATGTATCCGTATTCCTTATCATCATCCAATCGGTTTACACGGCAAACTGCCTGAAAAAGCCCGTGGTCCCTGAGTTTTTTATCCAGGTACAGGTAAGTGGCCGATGGTGCGTCAAAACCGGTGAGCAGTTTGTTTACAACAATCAGCAATTTCATCTGGGCAGGTTCTTCTACAAATTTTTTCTTTACCTCTTTTTCAAACTGCTCGACCTTGTTGATAGCTGTATCGGGGTCTTCGTTAAAATAGTTTGCCAGCATTTTTCGATATATCTCAAAACGCTGCAATTTTTCGGTGTATCCTTCGCCTGTTTCTTCTCCCTTAATATCAGTATGGGTTGGAACGAATGACGTTACAATAGCCATATTTTTTAAACCTGCGTTTTGAAACAGCTCATAATAACGACAGGCATTGTATATACTGTCTGAAACCAGCATGGCATTGCCCCTGCCGTTTTGGAGACGTTCTTTTTTCTCCATGTCGAGCATCATGTCAAGTACGATTTTTTCCAATCGCGATTTGGAACTGAACACCTTTTTCAGCGTGCCCCATTTCTGTTTCAACTCGGCTTTGGCAAAGTCAGTAAGGCCACGGGTTTTGAGTTCAAACCATTCGTCAACCTTTCCCGACGATGTAATGTTTTGCTCTATGTCTCTGGCTTCATAACGTAAATCCAGCACTACCTTATCGTTTACGGCTTCATCAAATTTGTAAGTATGAATGTATCTTCCGAAAACTTCCAAGCTGGTCTTTTTGTCGGATTTTAGTAAAGGAGTTCCGGTAAAACCAATAAATAAAGCATCGGGTATAAATTGTTTCATGGCCTCGTGTAACTTGCCAGTCTGTGTTCGGTGGCATTCGTCCACAAATACATAGATATCGCCTTTAGCTTTAAAATTAGAAGGGATGCTACTGCGTAAATCCTGCAAATAATCATCCATGTCTTTGTCATCCACCTCTTCCTTACCACCAAATTTGTGAATCAGTGAACACATCAGCAAAGGCGAATTATCATTTAGTTTATTCAGCAAATCTTTTCCGCTTTTGGTACGGTAAATATCTTCCTGAACTCCTTTGTACACTTTTTCTATCTGGTCATCCAGTTCCTCACGGTCGGTAATAATCAGCACCCTGGCGTTGGGGTTGTATTCCCTGATCCATTTGGTGAGCCATACCATCGTTAAACTCTTGCCACTACCCTGTGTGTGCCAGATGATGCCGCCTTCTCCGCGTTTCACAAAATCCTGTGCGGCTTTAACGCCGAAATACTGATTGGGTCTGGCCAGTTTTTTTTGCCCTCTGTCATAGACAATAAAATCGTGCAGCAACTCAATAAAGCGTTCTTTATGCAGCAATTCCACAATGTTTTTATCGAGCGGATAATCATAACAGGTTGCTCTGTCACGGATGGGCTTGGTAAGTTGAAGCAAGTACAGATGGTCTTTATTGACTTCTTCACTGACCTCTTTCCATCTCAGGAAATATTTCTCTTTGGTATCAATCGCGGCATGCGCAAGGCCTTCAATGTCATTTCCTGCCATGACATACTGAATGGTGCTAAAAAACGACTTTATGAAGATATGTTTTTGATTGTCCAGGTTTTGACGGATGCCTTCAGATATGGATACGGTGCTTCGTTTGAGCTCCAAAACACCCAATGCAATACCGTTCACATACAAAATAATATCAGGACGTTTTTTGTGGATTCCTTTGATGGTAACTTCTTCGGCAATGGCAAAATCGTTTTCTAAGGGGTTTTCCCAGTCAATGAGCCAGACGGTTTCCTTGTTCTGTCCGATTTCGGGCTGCACATTCACGCCATAGCGAAGCATGGAATACACTTCCTTATTGACGTCATAAAGTGATTTACCCTGGTCATTGGCTGTTTTGCCGAATTCATACAGAGCTTTGTCTATCAGGTTTCGGCTGTATCCTTTTTGGGTGAGATAATTGGCTAATATTTCTTCCTCAATGTTGCTGTTGTCTTCCCGTTCTTCCCAATTGCCGAGATAACGGTATTTCAGTTCATTTTGAAACAACGCCACCACACGGTTTTGGGTTTCCCGTTCTTTTTTGCCGATGTTGTCCATTATTCTGCTCCATAGTGTTCTAATAAAAGAGCATGAATTGAATTGAGATTTTCATTTTTTGCCATAGCCAACACACCATTAGATGCTTTGTAATCTACAGTGTATTTTCTAACAGAGGCTTTAACCTTATCTAGATAGGAGATTGCTTCAGGTTTAAAACTGCTTGTTGTCCAAAATTCGAAATACTGCTTTCGACTCCTATATTCATTATTACAGTCTAGCCAGTTTCGGATGATGTTTATTTTTGTTTCCCATTCCTGTATCGTTGGCAAATCAATTACCTGATTTGCATTATTTCCTTTGCATTCAAATATTCGTATTGCTTTACTGCCTTCGAAACAAATTACATCAATTTCAGCTTTTCTACCATTTTGATCATGAATTTTTTTCCTAATATCTACATAACCACTAAAAGCTTTTGAAACAATATGTCCTGCAACTAATTCAAATAATTGTCCGCGGATATTATTCGATTTTCCTTCCAGTTTAGCAACCGAACGAATCATTTTCGAAATCTCCTCCTCTGATTTCTTTGTGGCCGCGGCTGACATGTTTTCCAAAGTATTCTTGAGGTCTGAGAGTAAAGCACCTACAGAGTCGCCAAAAAGGTTTCCTGGTGTTGTAATTAAGAATCCTGATTTCTTGCCTAAGGTGAACGCATCTGGTTCGAAATTATTTCCTATCAAAATGGGGAAAAATCTACCAGGGTATTGACTTCTCGATGACTCGAATTTTTTAATAAAGTATTTAATGTGTTCTGTTTGAATGTTGTATTGTGGGAGAATATCTACGACAATAAAACCTGGTTTTACATTTTCTTTCTTTATACAAAAAGGGAACACATACGAAGGAACTGTTATATCCCAATAATAGGAATTGAAATCACTAGAGCGTTTCAGTTTGTTATAAGAACCAAGCCCGGTTTTCTTCAACCAGTCCGTCATAGCTGCTACAATTAATTCCTCCAAAACTTCAAGCACTTCGATCTTGTCCTTGTTGAAACAAGATGCCAGATTAATGTTCAACTCTATTAGTTCTACTCCACCTTCATTTTTTTTAAAAGCAAGTTTTGAATTAATCAGTTCACTAACTAAAAGATTGAAATTTTTCTGTTTCTTCCGCTTTTCTGGTGCGCCTGATAATACCTTGAATTTCTCCAGACTTGCCTTCCCACCCCTGGCGGCCAAAGCAACAATTGCACCATAATGTATAGAGTTTGTCTCTTTTAGTGCCGCAACTAAATTTTCAAAGAATTTGGTTGTATTTTCTTGATCCTCTAAATAAAAAAAGTAAGCCCTCCTGGGAAAGAGCTTTACATGGAGCTTTTTAACTTGTTTGCTGACCCTCGAAATTTGCTTGCGGGCAGCTTCATCAGATAATCCAGATGCCAATATCGTCTGTTTTATTGATGAAGAAAGCATTGGCCCGTTCTTTTTAAGAAGTTCTTTTATATCCATGTCACACTGCGCTATTTATAATACTATTGCTAAGGAGCCCTTTAAATTTTTAATAATCGTGAAACATTAACTATATCATCTACTTACAGAGGCTGTCCTTAAATGGCCTGTCACATGAGAAAAGGACTATATGAATATAATCATACCAACCTTATTTTCCCCGTTAATAAATTCTGCATCATTCCCTGTTTAATCATTTTGTATTTTTTCAGTTTCCTTTCTAGGGTTTCTATCTCTGCATCCATGTCGGAGAGGATTTGGGCGATTCGAGTTTGTTCTTTTGATTCGGGAACTTTAACTTCAATGTTTTGATATTCTGAAATCCAATATCGTTTATGGTCAGTGCTATCGAACTTTATCATTTGCATTAACTCAAAAACAAATCTCAAATTTACATTTTCATTCTTAGGCTTTAACATTTTCATCGCAGATGATTTAACTTTAAAAGGAAAATTAACAAACTTGATAGAAGTGGTGAAATCATCAAAAATGATTACTGGAAGATTTGTAAAAATGCCAAACCCCTCATTTGTATAACCAAGTATAAATGATTTACCTGCCGTAAGAACTGGCGTTTGATTATGGTCGTTATACTCTGTATCTGCCACTAAATATTTTGTGGGTTGTTCATAATCTAGGAAATCTCCTAATTTATTAGCTTCCCACCCTACTTTTGGCTTCAACAGCTCCTGCACTGCCCCTTGCTTGATGGCTCGCTTTTTGGCAATGAGTTTTTCCAATTGGGTAATGAGGGTATCGGCATCGTTTAAGACGGCGGCGATAGCGGTTTGCTCGGCTTTGGTGGGGGGGAGGGGGATTTTGTATTTTTTCAGATTTGCCATTGAAATGGCTGGTTGTGCACCGGTGGTCCTTAATAATTCAAAATTCCCCATTATGTGATGATTCCATAATATTTGAGCAATTAGGTCTTTTGAAAATCTATTTTCATCAATAGTGATTTTTAATGCGTTACCCGACAAAATGCCTTCTTGGTGATCTTTTGGCAAAATTGCACTTGCGCCACATCTCTCCCCAATTTTAGCCATTACTATATCTCCACCCCTTACAGCACTTCGCTTCTCTTGCTTAAATTTTTCTAAGTCAACGTAAAGGTATTCCGATGCCGAAAACTTCCCATCTGTTACATATCCACTTGTAATTATAGGAATACCAGATTTGCGATAATGAATAGTTTTTAAATTTGAGCCAAATGGTCCATCAACAATATTGTATTTTCTATTTTTCGGTGTTAAGTCCTCAATCGGGAATAACCCCCAATCCCTCGGAATCACCCCAACCTCAGTCTGCTTAAACCCTTTCTGTATTCCCATAGCTTCTACCATACAAATTTCATCTGCTTTAAATGGCTTTCTACCTTTACGGTAAGCTCATCCACTTCTCTGCTCAGTTTCGGCAAAGGCATCTCGTAACGTTCAGCCAGTTCTTTAATGCGCTGGGTCAAACGATGGCTGATATTGTCCATTTCAGTGCGGATTCGCTGTTTCATGCTGTACATCCATTTCTTTTCCACTACAATGGTTTTTATTTCGTCAATGCTCAGCGTTGGGTATTTTTTTATAATTAATCCCTCCAATACTGTGTTTGCTGCTTTGATTTGAGCTTTTTTATTTGCTTCTTCTTCTATCAACCATTTATATTGCTCCAGCATGTCGTATTCTTCGGCATTGTCAGCATTGCGTTTGCCCAAATCTTTTATGGCTTTTTGCAAATTACTCTTACTGATTTTACCTTTATCGTCTATAGCATTGCTCAGCAAACCGTCTTCTTCTCCATGTTCTTCAATCAGTTCATTAATTTTGACATTTACGGTTTCAAGCTCTGATTCCAATGTGTCAATAGCAGCCTTCTCCTTAGTAAAATATTCCTGAATAATTAGTGCAGGCGGTATCAATCTGCCTTCCAGTCCTTCAATACCTACCACTTGTTTCACTACTTCCTTATCGCCTTTTTTAATTTTCTTTTCTATACGTTTTACTTCATTGCCTGCTATCCAGCCATCAGCGGCCAATTCATAAAAATCATCCTGCATGGTTTCATTCCAATAGTCAATCAGGTGCTGATACATAGTGTATTTGTCAGTAAGTTGTATATTTGCATAATGTTTCAACAGATTTTTAGAAATGGATTGTATTTCCTGTTTGGGTTTCAAGTCTTTGTCCAATGATTTGACAAAGACTATCGTTTTGGTTTCCCATTTTTTGAATACTGAATCCATCTTTTTACTGAAAGCTGTAAATTCAGGGTGCTGAAAGATAGTGTTTTTGATTTCTTCGTTTGCAATGTTTAGTTGATAATATTCCGCGCGCTTATCGATGGTTTTGAATAACTCACTTTTCAATGAAGGATACACCGTCCAATATTTTTCTAATGCTTCAATATCACTTCTGGGAATACCTCCTACCAAATGGGCTTCAATGTCCTGTATGTCATCTGCTTCCTGGCTGTCAATATAACGAGGGATGTTCAGGTTATAATCGTTCTTCGGATCGGCAATTTCAGCAAGTGGAATAACTCTTGAATACTTGGGTATTTCAATGCGATTGTTAAACGTACCCACTATCTTATGGATATCCCGCTCACGCAAACGGTTTTTGTTACCGTCTTTTATAAATCCCTTGCTTGCATCAATCATGAAAATGTCTTTGCGCTCTGCAGCGTTTTCTTTATCTATTATAATCAAACAGGCGGCAATGCCTGTTCCATAAAACAAGTTGGGCGGCAAACCGATAATGCCTTTGATATAACCCTTTTGGATAATCTTTTTACGGATATTGGCTTCGGAACTACCTCGGAACAAAACGCCCAGAGGTAAGACAATACACGCCTTGCCTTTTGATTTCAGCGATTTAATCAGGTGCAGCAAAAAGGCAAAGTCGCCATTCTTTTTGGGAGGAACAGCATCGTAACCTTCAAAACGTCTGTAAATATCATTGACGGGGTCTAAGCCATTCATCCAGGCTTTGTAACTGAAAGGGGGATTGGCAACGGCATAATCAAACTGTTTGAGTTCGCCTGTGGTATCATCAGTAAACTGTGGTGAAGCCATCGTATTGCCCTGCAAAATTTCGGCATCGGGGTTGCCGTGAAGCCACATGTTCATTACGGCCAGAGCGCGTGTGGCGTTGTCATTTTCCTGCCCGTAAATGGTAATACCGTGCGGCGCATCATCTGCTGCTTTCAGCAGCAAAGACCCCGACCCACAAGTAGGGTCATAGATGGTTTCCGACTGGCTTTTGGATTTACTGATGTCAATTACTTTTGCCATTATGCGGGAAACTTCGGCAGGTGTATAAAATTGTCCTTTGCTTTTTCCGCTTTCAGTAGCGAAATGTCGCATCAGGTATTCATAGGCATCACCAAGCAGATCGTCGCCTTCCGCATGGTTATCGCTAAAATTCAGTTCCGGTTTTTCAAAAATGGTAATCAGGTTGGTTAATTTGTCAACCTTATCTTTCCCTTTGCCTAGCTTTTCATCGTCATTAAAGTCAGCAACTGTAATTACGCCAGTCAGACCATTGCCTTTGGCAAACTCTCCAATGATTTTATTGATTTTATCACCGATGTCAGATTTGCCTTTTTGCTTTACCATGTCGTAGAAGCTGGCATTTGCAGGTATTTCAATAAGCGGGTCTTTTTTATCGGAAACATATTTCATGAACAGCATCACCAATACATAATCCTTATATTGGCTGGCGTCCATACTGCCTCTCAGTTCGTCACAACTTGCCCAAAGTGAGCTGTATAATTCAGATTTCTTGATTGCCATTTTTTTTCCTCAAACTCACATGTTATTGACCTGATTTCATACCTACTACGAATTATTCACCCTTCATAACCACTTACAAGAATAGCCTGTGTTTCAGCGCTCTCTTCACGCAATGATGCGATAGCCTTGTATTCAGATGATGTCAGCCAATCATGAACATGATTCTTTGTGGGGAACTCAATAACAATAACTCTTTCCGGCTTCCATGAACCAAAAGCCTTGATAGCTTCTCCACGAACATGATATCGCCCTCCGTATTTCTTAACTATCGGCGATACCTTGTCTATATATTGAGCATATTTGTCTTTGTCTATTACCTTAGACTCTATGATAAAGTAAACTGACATATCAATTCTTTTTGAAATAAGCCCACTGCACGACTTTGAGTTTCTCGTTCTTTTTTGCCGATGTTACTCATGATCGTTCTCTTTTATTTTTTGCCGGGCAATTTCAACTGCTTTATGCAATTTTTCCTGCAACAATTTTTTGGGTGGCAATATGGTTAAATAATCGGCTACCCGGATATTGCTTTTATCTAACCGCAATAGTTCAATGTGTTCTTCGTTTTTGCCAGTGCATAGAATCAAGCCGATGGGTGTGTGTTCGCCGTCAACCTGCTCGTATTTTTCGAGATAGCGTAAATACAACTCCATCTGCCCCTTGTATGCAGCTTCAAATTCACCAATTTTCAGATCAATCGCTACAAGACATTTTAATCTGCGGTGATAAAACAAAAGGTCAATGTAATAGTCCCTGGTATCAATTGTAATGCGTTTTTGACGGGCCAAAAAAGCAAAGTCATTTCCTATTTCAATTATAAAATGCTGCAACTCGGCAAGGATAGATGTTTCTAAATCTCTTTCGGAATAGGTATCTTTTAATCCAAGAAAATCAAGAAGATAAGGGTCACGAAAAATTAAATCAGGGCTTAACTTTTGTTGATTTTGCAACAATGCCAAATCGTTTTTAATGGTTTCTTCCGGCTTTTTGCTGATGGCGGTGCGTTCATAGAGCATGGATTGGATACGTTCTCTAAAAGTGCGGACGCTCCATTTTTCGAGCTTACACATCTGTATGTAAAAATCCCGCTTTAAGGAGTCTTCAATTGGAATAATTGCTAAAATATGAGTCCAACTCAATTCTCGTATCAGCGATACGACAATTTGTTCATCCTGAAAAACCTCAGCAAACTGCATCATTCTTCGTAGGTTCTTCTCTGAAAATGCCGTTCCATACTCCATTTCCAATTGTCGTGACAGTGTAGCAATAATCTGCTTTCCATATTCTGCCCTTTTATAATGTAAGATTTCTTCATTTACTCTTTTTCCGATTTGCCAATACAAAAAGCTCATTGTCGCGTTGACCGATAAGGCAACCTGTTGTCTGCTTTTTTCAATTAACTCTTTGATTTCGTTTATTAAACTCTTGTCGCTTATTAATTCTTTGCTCATATTAACCTCGCTTTACCGGTCAATAAGACCTGCTCCCATGCTTATCTTGATATAAATTTGACAATACCCCCCTATGAAACCTTTCTCTTCACCCCATCAAGGGATTCCCTATTCTTGTGCAAATTTCGACTGCTAAAGCAAATATAATATCAGATGTTAAATGTTCAGTAATGCTACTATCATAGAGTATTTTCGATTCAGCGGAAAAATCGTCATCTCCCTTCCAATATAGAACAGCCACCGGAATGTGTGTTGTTATTTTAAAGCTGTATGCCGCATCTGCCATGTCAAGTGAAATGCCGTGAAGTTGTTCACATCTTTTTCTGAATCCGTTAATATCATTGGCATATTGTCTAGAGATTAAATAACTTGGTATTTCATGAGGGCCACGAAAAAATGTAACACCACCAGGAATGTCTTTCTCGGATATCCATTCGTTGTAAATTTCAATTTCTTTTGATTTCAGAAGATAATGTATAATGAAATGATGAAAATAATCATGAGGGCTTGGAAAGTTAGTGGTAATACGATCAATCTTAAACTGATGAGGATATATCACATAATCGTCACCCCATACAGATAAGGTATAATACTTTTTCCCGTCATCGTATTCACATAATGCCCGCCTGCAAACATCTTTCGGATCTTGTTTGGCTAGATCCCGAAAAAGTATTGTATCGATTGAAGTTGTCATATTTCAGCCCAACAAATGATTATATGGTTTATTATAACGTATTATACCCTATGAAACCTTTCTCTTCACCCCATCAAGGGATTCCTTTTCCCATATCAACCTGATTTTCTTAAGTTTCTCAGAGGACAGATGTTCTGTCTCGTACTGTTTCCCTATGGACATATATGCAGGTATGTTCTTTTCCAGTGGACGAACACCATATTCGTGATAAGAGTTGAATACATCCGTGCCAAAATACACCTGCATCTGCTGGGAGTTAGAGTTCCCCCTTACTTTTACATCATTGTCTTTTAGAAACTGTAATGTCTTCATCGCATCATCAAAGGTCTCATTGGGAAGACCGTATTGAGTAAATAACTCTACGTCTATGCCATTATTCTGGGTTAATTCTATTGCCCTTCGCATGTCATCCAGAGAAATGTCTTTTTTGAGACCTTTAAGAACCTTCCCCGATGCCGATTCCAGCCCGTAGGCAACAAGATAAACTCCTGTGGCTTTCATCTTTTTCATAAGCTCGTCATTGACAAGATCCGCTCTGGTTTCAAGCCATATCTGTATCTTAAGGTTTCTTCGGAGAATCTCTTCCATCAGTTGATCTATTCTATCAATATTGATGGAAAAACTCGGGTCTGCAAACCAGAACTTTTTAATGCCTTTACGGTAAATCCAGTCAATTTCCTCTATTACCCTCTCAACAGAATGAAACCTGACCTTTCGTTTAAAAGCGTTAGGTGTATAACAGAAGACACATCTATAGGGACACCCTCTTGAAGTAAACAGGATTGCCTCTTCAAGGTTAGAGAAATTAATAAGGTCGTTATGAAGATAAGGGGAGGGGTATCTGTCCAGATCACTATAGGCTTCTACACCGGGACCATCGTAAAACAGACCGTCTTCGCATTTGCAGGAGTTCCCTGATATTGCAGTATTGTCAATTCCATCTCTAATGGCCGAGGCTACGTTCAGAAGAGCAATTTCGCCTTCGTCTCTACATATATAATCGATAGAGCCGATGGATTGAAATGCAGAAGGTGGCATAAAAGTAGCCTGAGGGCCGCCTATTGCAATCTTGATCTTCGGGTCAATGGACTTTACATAATTTGCCAGCCCGATAACAAAGAGGATGTTTCGCTGATAGGTAGAAAACCCTATCAGCGATGGTTTAAAATCGCGGATATATGAATGGAGAAGATTAAGAGAAAAAGGGGCGTTCTCTCCAATATTCATAACATTTACATTGAACCCGTGACCCCTCAAAAAGGCTGCAATATAGGCGATGGAAATAGGGACAGATGGAGGTATGAACGGATTTATTTCGATAAGTAAAATATTCATAATAAAGACTATTTAACCAACTCTATTGGAGTAAGTCAACGAAAAAGAGAACGGGTGTTTGCCGAAAAACTTTCACTCAAACCTTGATAAATCTACCGATTGAGTTTATAATATTAACCATGAAGGCAGATAAGGGGGCTTCCTTTTTAAATATTATACTGGATAGTATAGCTGATGGGGTATTCACCATAAATGATCAGGACCAAATTACCTCCTTTAATCGAGCGGCAGAGGATATTACAGGATTTACAAGAAATGAAGCTATCGGGCAGTATTGTTTCAATATTTTCAGAACCAATATCTGCCAGACTCACTGTGCCCTCAAACAGACCCTGAGGACAGGCAAAGCTATTATCAATTTACCCGTCAACATCCTGAACAAAGAGGGAAAAGAAGTGCCGGTCAGTATCAACACGGCTGTCCTCAAAGAGGAGAAAGGAGAGGTCATTGGGGCAGTAGAGACCTTCAGGGATATCTCGGTAGAAGAAGAATTAAAAAAGGAGATATCCAAACAGTATTCCCTTGAGGACATTATCAGCAAAAATCATCAAATTCAGGAGATATTCCATATACTCCCGGATATTGCCGAAAGTGATTCAACAGTCCTGATCCAGGGGCCAAGCGGTTCTGGTAAAGAACTTTTTGCCAGGGCTATCCATAACCTGAGTCATCGAAAAAACCACCCTTATATAAAGGTAAACTGTGGAGCACTCCCTGACACACTCTTAGAATCTGAACTCTTTGGTTATGTTAAAGGGGCATTTACCGATGCCAAAAAAAATAAACCGGGCCGATTTGCCCTGGCAGAAGGAGGCACCATCTTTCTGGACGAGATAGGGGATATGTCTCCTGCTCTTCAGATAAAACTCCTTCGAGTCTTACAGGAAAAAGAATATGAATCCCTGGGGGGAATAAGCCCAGTTAAGGCTAATGTAAGGGCAATAACCGCCACTAACAAAAGCCTCTCTGATTTAGTTAAAACCGGAAGCTTCAGGGAGGATCTCTTTTATCGGCTTAATGTGGTAAAGATTGAACTCCCTCCTCTGGCTAAACGGAGGGAAGATATCCCCCTTCTTATAGACAATTTTATTCACAAGTTCAATCTAAGGAAAGGGAAGATTATCGTTGGGGTTTCTGATACTGTGATGGAATTTCTGATGGGGTATGACTTTCCCGGCAACATAAGGGAATTGGAAAATATCATCGAACATGCCTTTGTCCTTTGTAAGGACAGAATCATTGAGATAAAACACCTGCCGCCGGAGCTTACCAGGGGTTTTAGAGAGAGAGAAGTTCCACGAAAACCAGCCATGAGTCATCCCTTAAAGGATGCTGAGGCAGAGTTAATCAGGGGAATTCTTGATAAGTACCATGGGAATAGAGTAGCAACAGCAAAGGAATTAAAGATTGACCGATCCACTCTATGGAGAAAGATGAAGAAGTACGGCATTTAAATACCGGTTGTGGTTGCATTTATGCAACTGTTGCATGCGATACGATGTATTATTGCATCTAGATATCGCCCCTTCCCTCCCTTGCTCATAACCCATCAATTCCCTCAACTTGTTTTAATCAATAATCTTTCTTAAATATCCCCCCCCAAAAAATGTCCATGGCATACTATTTGCTGTTACTTAACAATGGAGGTGGAAGATGAATGTTGCCATACCTCTTTTTGGCAATTGGATATCTCCCCGTTTTGGTTTTTCCCAGGAGATATGGATATTAACAATAGAAGATGGCAAAGTTACAACTCAAAAAACGATATCTATGACCGGATTGGCGCTTCCTCGATGGTTTGACCAGTTTGCTTCTCTGAGGATTGATACCCTTATCTGCGGGGGTATAGACAGGTTCTGCCATAATCAGCTTAGAAATCTGGGGATATCGGTTATTCCAGAGATTGCTGGTGAGGCCAGCGAGGCACTAAGTCTGTTTTTAAATGGGGAATTAGAGCCTGGCCTCAGGATATGTAGAAGGGGAGGCAGGAGTTTCAGAGGAAGAAAGGGTAAATTCTTTGGGCCACCATGGGCAATGAATGATAAGAAAAAATGAAGGGGGCTAGGTTATTATGAGTCAGGAGAAATGTGATAGAGACTCTACCTGTGAAACCTGCGGTCAAGAGGGCACGTGCTCACAAGAGGAGAAGGATGCTCATACCGAGGCATTACTCAGGGAAACGATTGGAAAGATAAAGCATAAATTTATGGTGATGAGTGGAAAGGGGGGAGTAGGCAAAAGTACAGTAGCTGCTAACCTGGCAGTGACTCTGGCCGGAAATGGATTCGCGGTTGGCCTACTCGATGCAGATATACACGGTCCTAATATACCTAAGATGTTGGGTCTGGACATGAAAAGGCTTGAGGGATCGCCTGATGGGATAAAACCGGTTTCTTTTAATCCAAATCTCAAGGTAGTTAGTATGGCATTTCTCATTACTGACCCTGATAATCCTATCGTCTGGCGGGGACCTCTGAAGCATGGGGCATTTAAACAGTTCTTAAGCGAAGTCTCATGGGGTGATCTCGATTACCTGATAGTTGACCTTCCGCCCGGAACAGGTGATGAACCCTTGAGCATTGCCCAGTTGATCAATAATGTGGATGGTTCGATTATCGTAACCACCCCTCAGGACGTGGCCCTCCTTGATTCCAGGAAAGCGGTAACTTTCAGCCGGATGCTGAAAATCCCCGTGGTAGGAATTGTTGAGAATATGAGCGGGTTCTCCTGCCCTCATTGCGGAAAAGCTATCGATCTCTTCAAGATAGGGGGGGGAGAGAAGGCAGCTTCAGAACTTCGGGTTCCATTTCTTGGAAGGATATTATTTGATCCGGACATCGTTCAAAAATCTGACAGGGGAATACCCTTTGTGGAGAACGTTCCAGACTCAGAGGCAACCGAAGCCTTTAGAGAGATTGGTGAGAAATGTGAGAGGTTTGTTAATGGTTCCTTAGCAAAATCCGCATTAATAAAGGAGGGAGCTACAGGTATATCTAAGGTGAAGGAGATGTTGAAGGGTAAAAAACATTAATAATAAAGGGGGATAAAACAATGAAGATAGCTGTTGCTACTGATGGCAACATGGTTTCCCAGCATTTTGGCCATTGCAGATCCTATACCATTGCCAAGGTAGAGGACGGAAAGGTAATAACCAGGAATTTGATAGATAACCCTGGTCATGAGCCTGGCTTTTTGCCGGTATTTTTAGCAGAAAAGGGGGTAAATTGCATCATTGCCGGTGGTATGGGTGGAAGGGCACAAGGGTTGTTTGCCGAAAAAGGGATTATTGTTATCACAGGGGCTTCAGGTTTGATAGATAATGTAATTGAGGATTTCCTTAATGACAGATTAGTGACCGGGGCTAATATATGTGATCACTAAAAGGAGGTGAAACGTATGCCAGGATTTGATGGAACAGGGCCAAGAGGACTCGGTCCAATGACCGGGGGAGGGAGGGGATTTTGTAACCCCAACTTTGCGGGAAGGAGAGACCCCTATATGGGATATCACTACGGAGCACCATTTGCAGGATACCCATACGGAAACTATCAATATCCTCCATATCAGGCTTATCCTTACGGTGGCTTTGGCATGGGAAGAGGTACGGGTAGAGGCTTTGGTATGGGAAGAGGTATGGGTAGAGGTAGAAGATTTGGGTGGTAAATTCACCCAACTAACCTATCTCATTGGAAGGGAGTGAATTAAATGAAAATCTGTATTAGTGCTACCGGCAAAGGGTTGGATGCCGAGGTTGATCCCCGCTTTGGCCGGTGTCAGTACTTTACTATTGTTGACCCGGATACCATGCAATTTGAATCGATAGAGAACAGTAGCATTAGCGCTTCCGGTGGGGCTGGTATACAGGCTGCCCAGTTTGTAGCCAATAAAGGGGTAGAGTTTGTCCTTACGGGGAATGCAGGACCAAATGCATATAACACATTACAGGCTGCCGGTGTAAGTATAATTACAGGAGTTGCCGGAAAAGTCAGAGAAGCAGTAGAAGGCTATAAGAACGGAAAATTGCGACCCCTTGCTTCGGGTCCCTCGGTAGACGCTCACTTCGGTATGGGCATGGGTCGTGGTGGAGGAATGGGGCCAGGCCAGCCATCTAAGGTTGATGAGCTTACTGTTTTGAAGGAGGAGTCTCAGGTACTCAGATCTCAATTGGAAAAAGCCATGGACAGGATAGATAAACTGGAGGAAAGGGGAAACCCTGTTAACAAAAAGCAAACCACAGGGATCTCGGACGTAAAAGAGGCCCTCAAGAAAAAGGGCTAGACGATTATAATCAGTTCCCTCGTTTCATTTGTTGATGGACACTAATTGAGACCTTTGAAAAATGCCCAATTTCTCATTGCGAATCCGCCAAAGGCTTATGAGGCAATCTCATAACGTGTTAATTATCAAAGAGATTGCCACGGCATGCACACGCCTCGCAATGACTGAAAGCGAGTTTTTCAAAGTCTATAATTAAAGGAAGGGGTGAGAAAAATGCCCAGAGGAGACGGAACAGGGCCTCCCGGCGGGGGAGGTCAAGGAACAGGAAGAGGCATGGGTAGGGGTGGTAGAGGCGCTGGAAGGATGGGTGGTAATAGGCCAGGCGCTGGTCGCGGCGGAGAGTGCATTTGCCCCAATTGTAACACTACAGTCCCCCATCGCGTAGGATCGCCATGTAACCAGATAAGCTGTCCAAAATGTGGCACCAGTATGGTAAGAAAGTAGAAAGAACTGGGGCAAGAGAGTGTAAAAGTCAGAGAGCAGATGCATTTTCCAGGGTACTTCCTACCTACCCTGGGGTCCTCCTTTCTCTCTTGCCCTCTCTTATCTCAGAGGTTGCCCATTATGATAATTTCTATTGCCAGTGGAAAAGGGGGAACAGGGAAAACCACGGTTGCTGTCAATCTTGCCCTTTCATTAAAGGATGCCCAATACATGGACTGCGATGTGGAGGAACCAAATGGACATCTTTTCTTAAAACCTCAAATAGAAGATAGTATCTCCGTAGGTATTCCTGTCCCTGAAGTGGACAAATCCAGATGTACTTACTGTGGTGAGTGTGTCCGGGTCTGTGAGTTCAATGCCATTGTAGTTATAAAGCAGAAAGTGCTCATTTTTCCTGAACTCTGCCATGGTTGCGGAGGGTGTTCATATATTTGTCCGGTGGGTGCCATAGAAGAGGTGGAAAGAGAGATCGGTATAATCGAAAAGGGAAAGGCTGGAAATATCGAGTTTGTTCACGGCATATTAAATGTGGGAGAACCGATGGCACCCCCCCTGATCCGCACAGAAAAGAGGTTTATAAATAATCATAAGACTGTTATTATAGACTCTTCACCCGGCACTTCATGTCCGGTAGTGCAAGCGGTAAAGGGGAGCGATTTCTGTCTTCTGGTTACCGAACCTACCCCTTTTGGGTTAAATGATCTTAAATTAGCAGTGGAAATGGTAAGGAAGTTAGGCATCCCTTTAGGGTTATTGATAAATTGCTCCGATATAGGTGATCGTAAGGTCTGGCAGTATTGCGAAACAGAAAAGATTCCCATCCTTTTGGAAATTCCTGCGGACAGAAGAATAGCGGAGGCATATTCCAGAGGCATTCCATTACTAGAAGAGCTTCCTGAAAACAAAAAAAGGTTTCAAGAACTTTACTATGAGATAGAAAAAGAGGGCAGGAGAAGAGAGAATGAAGCAACTGACTGTAATCAGTGGTAAAGGAGGGACAGGAAAGACCACCATAACAGCAGCATTTGCCGCACTGGCTCAAAACCACGTTATGGCCGATGGTGATGTGGATGCCGCCGATCTACACTTGATCCTGACTCCACATATAAAAAGAGGAAAAGAGTTTTATGGAGGACGTGCCCCATCTTTGGATAAAGACAAATGTGATCAATGCGGTATCTGCATGGAGGTTTGCCGTTTTGATGCTATCCATAATTTTACGAGAGACCCCATCTCCTGTGAGGGGTGCGGGCTCTGTATGCATGCCTGCCCCACTGGTGCCATAAAAATGGGGGAGAAGTTATCAGGGTACTGGTTCATATCCGATACGCGATTTGGCCCTATGGTTCACGCCAGGCTGGGGATCGCAGAAGAAAACTCTGGGAAGCTGGTTACTCTGGTAAGGCAGCAGGCTAGGTTAATAGCCGAGGATGAAAACAAGGATTTGATCATTATAGATGGCCCTCCTGGTATAGGTTGCCCTGTCATTGCTGCCCTCACTGGTGTAACCCTGGTTCTGGCAGTTACTGAACCCACGCTTTCAGGAATCCACGATCTGGAAAGGGTATTGGATGTAGCTAAACATTTCAATGTCCCCGCCATGGTCTGTGTTAATAAGTGCGACATCAACCCGGAAAATACACGGAAGATAGAGGATTACTGCCAAGATAAGAACATAGAAGTGGTGGGAGAGATCCCTTATGACCCTGTTGTAACCAAGGCAATGGTGGAGCGTCAAGCGTTAGTGGAATATGATTCGGGAATTGTTGCTGAGATAATTAAGAAGATGTGGGAAAAGATAGAGGCTAAACTTCAGGATGGACTTAAAGGATAAGGTCATCGAGAGATTAAAGACTGTAATAGATGCCGAAACGGGGATGGATGTAATCAGCATGAGGCTGATCAAAGACCTGATGATTACGAATGAAAGTAAGGTCAGTTTCAAGTTCCGTCCCTCTTCTTCTGTATGCCCACTGGTTTTTCCTCTGGCCTTCAAGATTCTAAAGGCAGTTAAAGAGATAGAAGAGGTAAAAGAACTGGAGATGATCGTTACAGATCATCATATGTCAGAGGAGTTAAACAATCTTCTGAAAACTATTTGACTTAAGGATGCAATACTTATGCCAATTTATGAATACCGTTGCAGCCAATGTGGGCAGGTGTCAGAAATATTGGCCGGCATTGGTTCTCACAGTGATCTTTCTCTGTGCAAGAGTTGCGGGAGCTCTAATCTGGAAAAGTTAATGTCGGTATCATCCTTCGTATCCAAAGACAGCAGCCGACCCTCTGGAACTACTTGCTGCGGGAGGGAAGAGCGCTGTGATACCCCTCCCTGCTCTGGTGGCAATAGATGCGGCAGAGATTAAGGGAAATTGTTCATAGACAAAAAAGATTACAGAGGAGTGGACATAAGCATGGCTAAGGACGATACTTATGATGTAGATAAGATGATTGAAGAGATACAGGCATCTATTATTCAAGATGCCCGGGAGACATTCTCAGAAGAGGTTGTAAATCGCTGGCTCAATCCGAAAAACATTGGTAAGATGCAAGACCCGGATGGGGCTGGGTATATAACCGGTCCGTGTGGAGACACCGTACAGATATTTTTGAAGGTCAAGAATGACAGGATAACAAAAGCTTTGTTTATGACTGACGGCTGTGGAGCTACAATTGCAGCTGGAAGTATGGCAGCCGAGATGGCAACTGGAAAGGATATAAGAGATGCATTAAAGATAAGCCAGGAGGTTATCCTGAATGCATTGGGTGGACTGCCTGAAGACAACAAGCATTGCGCTCTTTTAGCCTCAAATACCTTAAAAGAGGCAATAAAAGACTATTTGGCTTACAAGAGGGACTCGTGGAAGAGAAATTACAAAAAATAGTGTCTTTCTTCAACGTATGTCTTCCATGAAATGATACTACTTTAACAGTTCAGACATCCAAATTACAGGATTCAACAGGAGCATAAGATGGTTATCATTGGTGTAACCGGCAGTATTGCGTCGGGGAAAAGCACGGTTACTAAGTTCTTTATAGATTTGGGGGCATACTTGATTGACTGGGACGTGCTTGGCCATGCGGTGATGCTCCCCCAAAAAAGGGCGTGGAAGGGTGTAGTGGAATATTTTGGAAGAGATATTCTGAACGAAGACCAGACTATTGACCGACAGAAATTGGGGGCAATAGTCTTTAAGGAGCCTGAAAAGTTACAAAGGCTGAATCAGATAGTTCATCCTGAGATATTTAGGGAGGACGAAAGATTAGTTAAGAAGATAAGGATTAAAGACCCTAATGCTATAATAATTAAAGATGTGCCACTACTAACTGCTGAGATTAAGCATACATTGGTTGATAAGGCAGTTGTAGTTTATGCCAGTGAAGAAAACCAGATAAGGAGATTGAAAGAAAGAGGATTTACTGAGGAAGAAGCAAAAAATAGGATAGGAGCGCACATTTCTATAAACGAAAAGATGAAGTTTGCCGACTTCGTTATCTACAATGATGGATCGATGGAGGAGACAAGAAGGCAGGTAGAAAACATTTATAATCAGATACTTTTCGAAGGAAGTCGTCGATAAAAGAATATATCCTGATCCTGTTTTAAGGCAACAGGCGATCCCCCTAGAAGCCATTGATGCAAAAGACAGGGAAATGATCGATGACATGGCGAGGAGGATGTATCTATATAAGGGGATTGGACTTGCAGCCCCACAGATTGGTATACTCTTGAGGGTCGTTGTGGTCAACTCCGGTTACGGTTTGATACCATTGATCAACCCGGAGATAGTTGAATCCGAAGGGAATACCATGGGGGAAGAAGGGTGTTTGAGTCTACCGGACGTTACAGTAAGTATAACAAGGAATGCCAGAATACTAGTCAGGGGAAGAGATGTTAATGAGAAAGACGTAGAATTTGAGGCATCGGGACTCTTGGCGAGAGTATTTCTGCACGAGATTGATCATCTGGACGGGAAACTGATCATTGATAAACATAACGCTGAAACGAAAGAGGGGAAACTCTATCAGCAGGGGTCTGACAAATTCCTGGCAAAGCTCAGAGTTGCTGATGTCACGTTTTATGTGGAGTATTCTCTTGCTGGAGATGGAGCTTACACAGTACACACAGCGTATTCTCACAGAACGGAGTTGGGGGGGGAATAACAGTGGAGGAATGGTACTGCTTTAAGTGTAAAGAGAAGATGGAAGTAAAAGAGGTGGTGTCTTCATATCTGGAGATGACAGGTTTTGTTGACGCATTGAAGTGTCCCAAGTGTGGAACGACATACTTGACTGAAGAGGTTGCGGTCGAGATAATCGCCAAAGGAGAAGAGGAGATAGAAGCAAAAATGGAGTAACAACCTTTCGTTAGATGTTATGCGAGTTAGTCTCGTATATGGGGACGGTCAGACAGGAATGGAGAAACAGAGAACCGGCTTGTAAAAAGCCAAAATGACGATTGCTCAGTTTTCACAGGTTGATCTTGCCTACGCACCGCCTTTTAGCCCGGTATGCGACCCGCTTTTGGTTGCTGCCAATCAGCTTCTCCGGAAGACGTAAATTTTCAATTCCGTACTAAAGGAGGAACCACAATATGAATGGAGAACAAAATCCCACTATCCAAATAAAAGAAGCAGATAGGCTTGAAATCACCACAATTATAGACAACTATTCAGATCATACCCTCCCGATGAGTGAGTCCCCTTCTGAAATGGTAAAGAGGATACCTCCGGCGGTTGAAGGGAGAATACCCTCTGATACACTCCTGGCAGAACACGGCCTTTGTTTGCTGGTTAAAGCCTTCAAGAATGGTACGGATCACAGCGTACTACTTGATGCAGGCTGGTCAAAGATAGGAGTGCCTCATAATATGGAGATGTTAGCGGTAGATACTTCCGGAATAGAGGCAGTAGTGATAAGCCATGGTCACATGGATCATTTCGGGGCATTACCTGAAGTGTTGGAGATAGTGACTCACCGTGGAATTTCAGTAATTATTCATCCTGATGCCTTTTTACCGCGGGCACTTTCATTACCTATAGGAGCCAAGATAGGGATGCCCATTTTAGAGGAGTCATCTATTCAAAAAACCGGGGTCAATGTTGTCAAAACGAAGACACCGCATGCCCTCGCTTCGGGGTTGATATTTTCGCTAGGAGAGGTAGAACGAGTCACTGACTTTGAAAAAGGGATGCCCGGGGCTATCATTGAACGGGAAGGGAATTTTGAATCCGACCTCATCCTGGATGACCATGGATTGGTAATGAATATAAGAGGGAAAGGGCTGGTCGTTATAACGGGTTGCGCTCATTCCGGAATAATCAACACTGTTAAGTATGCAAAAAAAATTACAGGTGTTGATACAGTCTATGCTGTTATGGGGGGATTCCATTTAACAGGCCCTGAGTTCATACCGCTTACCGAGAGAACAATCCAGGAGCTAGAAAAGATTAACCCATCGGTGATCGTTCCTATGCATTGTACTTGTTGGGTAGCTATAAACTGGATTGCAAGTAGGTTTTCAAAACAGTTTCATTTGAACAGTGTTGGGACGACTTTTTGTTTTTGAGGTATTCACCTTACTCCCCCAACACTTTAAGCGCTTCTTCGAGCTTACCTTTGGTTGCAGTTTTTAGTTTATCTCTAACTTTTGTTTTTAAATCCTCTGTTACTGAATTTCCAGTTGCTTCAAGCCCGAGGGATTCTCTAACTTTTTTGATATATTCTGAAGGTATTATTGGCTTCTCGATATAAGAGTGAGGGCTAAGAAGGACTTTTTCTGCCTTTAACTTCATAAAATCTTCTCTGCCAAGTTCATCATGGGCATGAGCAGTAACAACAATAAAGGGGATCTTCGCCCATTCCGGATTCTTTTGGAGATATGAGAGAAGTTTTACCCCCCCCATCTTAGGCATTACAAGATCGAGAGAGATTAAATCAGGTTTGCACTCCTTAATTCTCTCCAAAGCATGTTTACCATTATTTGCGGTTACTACATTGAATCCGGCATCCTCGAGTACGGTTTTTAAAAATAGCTGGATATCGGGTTCATCATCCACAACAAGAATTGTTTTGTTTTTTATATCATCCATTTTATCCCTCCAGAATTTAAAATTATTAAATCCCTCTTTTTCCTTAACAAAATCAGATAAGGAGATTTTTATCCTCTTCTATGGATGTTAGTTTACGGACGTCCCTTGAGGAACAGGTAAACGGTTTCTAGGAAATTCCAGCCTGAAAACCGATCCTTTCCCCAATTCGGATTCGAAGAATATTTTCCCCCCATGCTCATGAACGATTTTCTTCGTAGTAAGAAGACCCAAGCCTGTTCCTTTGTCAGATCCCTTCGTCGTAAAAAAACTGGTAAAAACCTTTTTCTTTACCTCATAATCCATGCCGGATCCATTGTCCTTTACTTCGTAACAGATAGTACCATCTTTTTCAAATAAAGAAAACTCTATTGTAGGATTTTTATTGTCACTTACAAGGCAGGCATCAATGGCATTAGAGATCAGGTTAGCTATACACGTATGAATAGCTTTGGCATCCATGGCCGCCTTATCAATACCCTCTTCCAGTTTTGTTATGAATCTTATCCTGGATTGTGCTATAGTATCTTTGTAAAGGTCTATAATATCGGCTGCTATAGAGTATGGATCTATCAATTCGGCATTTAGGGTGGTCCCCCTGGCAAAATTCAGGAATTCTTTTACAAAAGAAGAAATCTTTTCAATATTATTCTGGAGCATATCCCATCCTTGTTTTACCAATTCATTGTTATTCCTATTCATGCCGGAGTTAACGACGTACATCCCACCTTCTAATCCCATGAGAACATTCTTTATGCCGTGAGCAAGGCCGGCTACCGTTTGACCAACTGCAGCAAGGCGTTCTGCTTCAATTATTTCACTTTCCAATTGTTTAATTTTGCTGATATCCTGAAAAAACATTACTTTCCCAATATAATCGTTGTCCTTTTTTAACCTAACACCTGAGAAAGCTATAGGAACTTTATTTCCCTTATAATCGGTCATTTCGCCTTCTCTAAAACTTACGGTGTCATCACCTTCTTCGATTGCACTCAAGAAATTTTTTGGATATATCTGTTCCCCTGACATCTTTCCAATAACCTTATTTATTGGGTAATTAAGCATTCTTTTTGCCGAGGGGTTATATATATTTATTATTCCATCCTTATTATCAGCAATAATCCCAGTCAGTGTACTTTGAATCATAATTTGATGAAATTCCCTGGCTTCTTTTAAATGCCTTTCCAACAAAAAAGTCTTTGTTACATCAAGAGCCATCTCGATAACATACTTTACATGCTTATTCTCTTTTGAATACGGGGCTGCGGTTACCATGTAAATAACCTTGTTGCCTTTTCTATCATAACCCTCCTGTAAAGAATTGTAGACTCTTCCATTTTCAAAGACCATCTTGGCAGGACAACTTTCACAGACTTCATTCCTTTTTTTATAGGACTCAAAACAAAACCTTCCAGGGGTTTTTCCAAAGATCTTTTGAAAATACTTATTGCTTTTTACTACTTGAAAATCTCTATTAATGACAGTTATATAACATGGAACATTGTCAAAGATTGTTCTGTATTCATTCTGAATCTGAACCTTTTCAGTAATGTCTGTAGACATCTCAATTATATGACTAATATTACCGTCGAAATCTCGATAAGGAGATGTATGGACCAAATAATAGTTAAGGTTGCCTTTCAAATCTCTTCCCCGCTCCTGGGAAACCCTGGTTTTACCGTCTACAAACGTTTCAGTTGCAACACAGTGACGGCATCTTCTTTTCCTTTTCTTATATACCTCAAAACACTTTTTGCCATTCCAGTCCCCAAAAGTATCTTTAAATCCCTTGTTAACATCTACTATTCTATACTTTCTATCGATTATAGCAATATTCGTGGGAACCTGATCGAACAAATCGAAACTTCTCCATTTTTCGGATTTGCCTTCAAGTATTTCATCTCCCCCAAAGAATAGTACAGTATCTTTTCTTAACCCATCCTGTTCTCTTTTTATTGCTCTGTTGTATATTTGTTTAATAGGCTGGAAAACCTGGCATTCCTGGCAGAATTCCATTTTTTCGCTCCAGTCACTGTATGCTCTACCCTTGCAAATTGTCCCATTTATAAACCAGCACAGATGTCCTGAATCCATTTCCCATGCGGGGCAATGTTCCTTTTTGTCCTGAGGACAACTCTCCAGTTCCCAGCATGGTCTTAACGACTGTTCTTTTGTGCTCCTCATAACGAGCACATATAGAACCTGCCGTTCTATTTCATTAGGAATTTTTCGCCATCCCTGTTCAAAACTCTGGATTGACCGCAAGGATGTACCTAAAAGCTCGGCCATTTCTTTTTGTGTCTTCCCCATATTCAGGCGTATGGATAAAAATTCTTTACTTTCCATAATCTAATAAGGTGAATTACGAATATACCTTCTCCTCTCTTCAATTACTTTGCCCTTTTTTAAAGGGATATGCAAGTATTTTGCATATCACACTGTGATATATAAATCAAGGTTTTATTTTTATAAAAATTGAAATATTTAAATTGACAGTCCTGTGAAGGTATGGTATTTAGAGGACCATTAGCATCAATTTTAACTGGGCAAAATATCTAATTTTTTTACAATAATATAAACGACCGCAAGCCACAATAAACTGTAACTTATTGTAATTATTATTTATAAACACTATTTGAATTGAAGTGTAGTATATATTAGATATCACATAGTGATACATAAATTTGAAAAATAATTTGATAAAGTATTATAAAAATTCTTGACAATGTCTAATACACATGTTAGATTTTTGTCAACCTTGAATGAATGCTCATTCAAAATCCTTTTTTATATAGTCAATGGGAGGTTTGGGAGCAATCAATGGCTGAACTAGAGAGTTTTGACTGGGAAACCAAAGAGAAGCTGGTTACAGATATAAACGAATGGAGAAGTAAATTTCCGGCTATCTATGAATTTGTTGTCAGTAACGATGGCGAAAAAATTTCGGCACCTGTTAGGACAGAAGATGATGAATTTACAGCATGTGTGAACGGTGAAACCTGGAAAAACACCTTTGAGAAATTATGGTCGCTTAAATTCGGGCATGATGACAGGCTGGCAGGTTTGTCGAGAAAAGACGATGAATGGACTGTAGCGGTAGATGATGAAACATGGGAAGAAAGCTTCGAATATGCCTGGAATATACAACTTAGCCCCGATGGGAAAAGCATCGCAGTGAACATAAAAGGCGAAAATGGATATGGAATAGCCTTAAACGGCAAGACTTGGGAAAACGGATTTGTTGAAGCAAGGGACTTTGCTATAAGCCCCAATGGAAAGTTCACTGCTGCCTGTATACAGACCAAACGTCTCGGAGAAGGAGATATCTTTGGATTTGCAGAAGGTATATGGACGGTTGCGGTGAATGGTAAACCATGGGAGAGGAATTTCCTGAATGTATGGAGCGTTGTCTTCAGTTCTGACAGCAGTATCGTAGCGGCAGAAGTCAGGATTGGTGAATATGAATATACCATTGCAGTAAATGGGACTCCGTGGGATAAGATATTCAAATGCGTCTGGGAACCAATCTTTTGCCCAGAGATGTATGATGTTCTGGCGCCTGTTCAGGTCGATGAGGGTTGGACCATGGCAAAGAACGGCGAATTGATATGGGATAGGAAGTTCGTCCAGACATGGCATCAGAAATTCAGCCCGGATGGGCAGAGAATCGCTGCCGTGGTAGCACCGGAGTTTGGCAAATGGACAATTGCAATAGACGGCTCTTCCTGGAACAGGACGTTTAAGGATGCAGTCCTGCCGCCTGTTTTCAGTCCCGACAGCAAAAGAGTGGCAGCCATTATTAAGGAAAACAATCGCTGGACAGTTGCATTAGACGGAACCCCATGGGGAGAAGATTTTGATATGATATGGGACCCTGTTTTCAGCCCAAGCAGTGATAGAGTTGCTGCCAAGGCTGAAAAAAATGGCAAGTTCTACATTGTCCTGGATGGTAAAACAGGGAAACAGGCGTTCGAAAACCTCTGGAGCCCTGTTTTCAGCCCTGATGGAACAAAGCTTATGGTAAGAAGTATACAGGATGGGAAGTATTACCGTCGGGTAATGCCAGTGGAAGAGGTTTATTAATCGCTGAATACTGATGAAATTTAAGGTTGTAAAACGCCCATAAAGAATGAGGAATTAGAGAAATGTATGAATTTGTGAGCGGACCATTGGTATGGATTTCATTCATAGTCTTCATTGGGGGTAGTCTTTATCGGCTGTGTTCCATGCATAAACTGGCAAAGAAGGAAAAAGTCATATATCCATATATGAGTCTAAAGTATGGTCTGCGATCCATTATTCACTGGGTTATCCCCTTTGCCAGTACCAATATGAGAAGACGGCCTTTGATGACGGTAACAACCTTCGCTTTTCATATCTGTCTGGTTTTAACACCCATTTTTCTCCTGTCTCATAACATTCTCTGGTACCAGTCCTGGAAAATTAGCTGGTGGACATTGCCTGAAGGGACAGCTGATATAATGACTGTAATCGTAATTCTTGCCGCGTTTTTTTTCCTTGCCAGAAGATTAGTACTCCCTGAGGTTAGGTTCGTCACCTTTGCATCTGATTATGCTTTGCTGATAATAGCTCTGGCGCCGTTTCTGACCGGCTTTCTGGCATACCACCAATGGCTCCCCTATAAAACGATATTGATTCTTCATATTCTGTCTGGTGAACTTATGTTAATCGTTATCCCTTTTACAAGGTTGAGCCATATGCTATATTTTGTCTTTACCCGAGCATATATGGGCAGCGAATTTGGTGCGGTGCGCAACTCTAAAGATTGGTAGGCATAAATATTTTCAGGAGGATTGCTTATGGCTGAGCCTGCAAAGGAAATTGTCGTAGATCCGGGCTTAGACGAAACTATAAAGAAACTCACCCCGAAGAAGATAGAAGATACGATAAATAAAGTTTTAACTAAAGGGGCTGCTGCCCGCCTAAAGGTCTACATGCAGACCTGCGTTCACTGTGGCTTATGTTCAGAAGCATGCCATTTTTACCTCTCCCATGACAAGGACCCCCGTTTTTCGCCTGTGGGTAAGGTGAAGCAAACCCTCTGGGAAATAGTGAAGAGAAAGGGCAGGGTAGATGGAGAATTTATTAAAAACTGTTCGAGGATAGCCCACACAGAGTGCAATGTCTGCCGGCGTTGCAGCATGTACTGCCCATTCGGCATTGACATGGCATATCTTCTTCTTCTGGTGCGTCGTATCTGCGCCTTATTAGGTGTAGTACCACAGTATCTTCAGGACACGGTCAACAGCCATGCTGTTACTATGAACCAGATGTGGGTCAAGCAGGATGAATGGATCGATACCCTCCAGTGGCAGGAGGAAGATGCTCAGGATGAGGTAAAGAACGCACGCATCCCCCTAGATAAAGAGGGGGCAGAGATTATGTACTCGGTTATAGGCCCGGAACCGAAATTTCTTGCCCAACTTCTGGGCAATATCTCGATAATTATGACTGTGGCGGGTATGGATTGGACAATGCCTTCCTTTGACGGTTGGGATAATAGCAATATGCCCATGTATTCAGGCGATTTTGAGACCATGGCACGGGTTGAGAGAAAACATTTTGAGGCAGCGTTCAAACTCAAAGTAAAAAAGATTGTGATGGGTGAATGCGGTCACGCATTTCGGGGTGCTGTCTATGATGGTCCTAAGTGGCTAGCATGGAAGGAGCCTCCAGTGCCGTTGATTCATGCTGTTCAGTTTTACTATGAACTGATCAGGGATGGAAAGATAAAAATAGCCAGAAAATTCGAACAACCCGTTACAATACAGGAGCCGTGTAATATTATAAGAGGCAGGGGGCTGGGGGATATGCTCCGTTATATCATGCGGGCTACCTGTGAGGATTTTAGGGATGTTTCTCCTCGATATGAACACAACTACTGCTGCTGTGCAGGTGGGGGTGTCATAAACTGCGGCCCGCCCTGGAAGAAAAATCGGGTAGAGGGTAACAGGGTCAAAGCAGAACAACTTAAGGCCACAGGTGCCGAGGTAGTCATCACACCCTGTCACAACTGCCATAGCGGTATTGAAGATATAGTCAACTACTATAAGCTTGGGATGCATGTTAAGTTTTTTAGTGAAATACTGGTGGACGTTATGGAGATTCCAGAGGAGCTAAAAGTTTGATATGTCAATAAGGAAGAGGAAATGAATAAGAAACTGCTTGGTTTTATTGTTTTAATAGGGATATCTACATGTTTTTTCTTCTTGCTTTTAGTTATGGGTAATATTTGGGCTGAAAGAGGAGATAAAGAGAAATCCTCTGCCCCTCCCATATTAATTTCTGAGACTGCTGTTTTCAAGGAATTGGAACGGCCTCCGGTGGAATTTTACCATGATGGGCATACAGTTGCCTTGGAAAAAGAAGGCTGTGGGGTCTGTCATCCTCAGGATGAGAAGGGTGGATTTACATTTAAATATCCCAAGTTGAGAGATGACAGCACTAAACAGGGTCTCATGAATTCGTATCATGATAGTTGTATAGGATGCCACGTTGAAACGTCAAAAAAAGGCAAAAAATCCGGTTTTGTGACCTGTGGGGAATGCCATGTTGTGAAGAAAAAATCTCGAGTAATGAAGTATGCTCCAATTGGTCCTGATTACTACTATTCCCTGAACGATACTTATCATAAAGACTGTATTGCATGTCATAAAGAAGGAAGGGAAGTAACTAAGGAAGCTGAGGTCTTAAGCTGGAAGGAATTCTATATAAAGAAAAAGGAGATTGAAAAAACAACATGGTCAAAAATAGGTTTCGATTATTATTTGCATAACCAGCATGAAAAAGGCCTTGAGAAGGATTGCAAGCTCTGTCATCATATCTATGACGAAAAAGAGAAGAAACTGGTTTATAAGAAGGGAACGGAGTCTTCTTGCCGGGATTGTCATAGAGAAAAAGACGAGGAGAACAGACGTTCCTATAAAAATGTGGCACATGAAGACTGTATAAATTGCCATATGAAACTTAGCAAAGAAAGCAAAAAAACAGGTCCTTACGTCTGTGAGGGGTGTCATATTGAAAAGAAACAACAGACAACCAAGGAAGCGGTGGTTATACCCAGATTGGAAAGAGGGCAGCCAGATAGAATCCTTATTAGTATTAAAGGTTCCAGGATGAAGGGGGTTCCTTTTGACCATAAAAGTCACGAGACACAGAGTCTCACATGCCGAAACTGTCACCACGAGAAATTAATTGCCTGTAAAGAATGTCATACAATAAATGGCAGTCCGGAAGGTGGCATGGTCAATCTGGCAAAAGCATATCATGAGCCGTTATCTGAACGGAGCTGTATTGGTTGCCATACGTCTTATAAATCAAAACCGTCCTGTGCCGGATGTCATCATCTACTGGAAAGTGGGTTAACTGAGGCGTCTTGCCTCCCTTGTCATAATGGTTCATTTAAGGAAGTTGGGGTTGCTTCAAAGCTGGGCAACCCTAATAAGCTTCTTCCTGCAAATTTGTCTGGAGATATAACCATCAAGACCATGGAAAGAGATTACATGCCGGCTAAATTTCCCCATCTCCGTATAATCAAAAAATTGACCGAAATATCTAATTCAAGCAATTTAGCTAAAAAGTTCCACAATGACCAGAAAACCATCTGTTCTGCGTGTCATCATAAAAGCCCGTTAGAAGCGAAGAAAGAAGTCCCCCTTTGCAGCACCTGTCATAGTGTAAATATGGAACCTAAGAAAACAGATACTCCCGGTCTCCTTGGGGCTTACCATCGTCTATGCCTTGGTTGTCATAAAGAGATGAGAATTGAGCCTATGAATTGCACTGGATGTCATGCAGAAAAGACGGGGCTAAAAACTGGGATCAGCAAGCAATAGCCTTCTCTTTAGAAACAGGGAAATATCACAATATGGGGATCAACCGGCGAGACTTTATAAAACAACTAGCAGGAATTGGAGGCATTGCATTATTCGCGAAAGATGTGAATGTCTGGGCAGGTGAGCAAACTACCACCCTCCGTGACTCCTTGGGAGTCCTTGTTGACACAACCTTGTGTGTTGGCTGTCGAAGTTGTGAAAAGGCTTGTAACCAGATAAATCAAGAACTACCAAGAAAGACTCCCCAATCCTTCAATGACAATTCAGTATTCGACAAAAAAAGAAGGATGGCTGCCGATTCTTACACCGTAGTTAATCGCTATAACAATCCAGGGAATTCAGGTAACCCGGTTTATGTAAAATTCCAGTGTATGCATTGTGCTGACCCTGCTTGCGTATCTGCTTGTATCGTTGGCGCACTGACAAAAGAATCGAATGGGGCAGTAAAGTATGACCCATGGAAGTGCATAGGATGTCG
The DNA here is from genome assembly GCA_040757775.1 of Thermodesulfobacteriota bacterium. Taxonomy (NCBI): domain Bacteria; kingdom Pseudomonadati; phylum Thermodesulfobacteriota; species Thermodesulfobacteriota bacterium. Next base: position 26,000 of record JBFLWQ010000015.1, on the reverse strand, counting down.
TTATTGCATGACCGCATGTCCTTTCCAGGTTCCTGCCTATGAATATAATAATGCCACGACGCCTCAGGTCAGAAAATGCACTTTTTGTTTCGAAAAAAGGACATCTAAGGGTAAAGCACCTGCATGTGTTCAGGCTTGCCCTATGGAGGTCATGACTTTTGGAAAGAAAAGAGAATTAATCAAAATCGCTAAGAAGCGGATTGAAAAGTATCCTGATCGATATATTCCCCATTTATATGGGGAGCATGAACTGGGAGGGACTTCGTGGCTTTACCTGTCAAGCCTTCCCTTTGAGAAAATCGATTTCCCCAAGTTTGGGTATATATCGACACCCAGTTATACGGAACCTATACAACACGCTATTTTTAAGCATTTCATCCCCCCTTTGACCTTATTCGCTGTGCTCGGTGGTTTCATGTGGTTCTTGAGACAAAGAAAGACAGAATCTAAATCAGTATTAAACGAAGAAGGACAGGAAAAATGAGTTTCCATGAAACCCCTACTCCTATTGATAAAAGATTTTTTACCACAGGGGTAAAAATTCTTATAGCCTTGATGATTACTGGGCTGAGTTTTGGTTTGTACAGGATGATATTTGGTTTGGGGTCTACAACAAATTTGACGGATCAGTATCCATGGGGGATGTGGATTGGGGTGGACGTGGCCAGCGGGGTAGCCCTGGCGGCCGGAGGCTTCACAACTGCTTTTTTGGCCCATATCTTACACAGAGAACATTTCCACGCTATTGTTAGACCAGCCCTCCTCACAGCGATGTTGGGGTATACCTTTGTCGGGATTGGGTTAATGTTTGACCTTGGAAGGTGGTATAATATATGGCATCCTGCCCTTCCCATGATGTGGCAGGGCAATTCGGTCTTATTTGAAGTCGGCATGTGTGTAATGGTATATCTGACGGTGTTGTATATCGAATTTCTACCAGTGGTGACCGAGCGCTTTATCGGACAAGTAAACCTTCCTGGAATGCTCTCCTTCTTTAATGAGCCTATAGACAGGCTTCTCAGCTTCTTAGATAACATTCTGGGGAAAGTCATGTTTGTTTTTGTGATTGCGGGTGTAGTTCTCTCCTGCCTACATCAGTCGTCTTTGGGAACATTGATGGTAATTAGTCCTTACAAGATGCATCCATTGTATTGGTCTCCTCTATCTCCATTGTTTTTTCTTGCCTCTGCCATTGCTGTTGGATATCCCATGGTGATATTTGAGTCTATGATTGCATCGAAGTCGTTTGGTCATAAAACAGAAATGGATATTTTGACCCCACTGGCTAAATTTATACCCTATTTATTGGGTAGTTATATAGTGTTGAAAATTGGAGACATGATTTACAGAGGTACATATGTATACCTTTTCGAAGGGTCGACCCAATCACGGATGTTCTGGCTCGAGTTCGGTATCCTGACAGTGGTTCCTTTTCTCATGTTATTATCATCACGGGTTCGAAGTTCTGCTGGCTGGTTGTTTACCGCTGCCACTATGTATATTTTAGGAGTCTTGTTAAATCGATGTGCGGTGTTCTTCGTAGCGTATCAACCCCCTTTTGCAGAAAAGGCTTACTTCCCTGCTATAGGCGAGTTTGCTCTCACTATAGGACTCATTGCGACACTTATGCTTGTCTATAGGGTATTTGTCTCCATCCTTCCAGTCATACCTGCCCCTGAAAGAGGGGCAATTTCAAGCGACAATGCTTCAATCCGGATTAAGCAAGGAATATGAAACCTACATAACCTTCGGTTACAAAGGAGAATGGAGTGGAAAAAAGATGACAAAAGTCGCCATTATTGGATGTAAGCGGATTCAAGATCAATTATGTGTAGCGTGCGAGAAATGCCTCAAAGCTATCAGCAAGAAGGAAGGGGAGTTTTCCAGGTATGCGGATGGTATCGAGCTGGTAGCCCTTGGAAACTGTGGGGATTGTCCAGGGCTTATTATTCCAAAAATAAAATTGATGAAGGAAATCGGCGATACCTTAGAGCGAGATTTTAATGTTATCCATCTGGGGACATGTATAGTGAAGGCAGTTAAGACAGCTCAATGTCCTATTGATTTTGAGCGGCTTACCACGCTTGTGAAGGATAACTTCGGAAAAGACGTTGTAGTGGGGACCCATCCCTATTAAACTCTCTTCGGTACTGCCATGGCTCTTGGCGAAGCAAACCAACCCGACTTATGACTCCAAGAACTAGATTCTATGTTCAGATGATGACTTGCTTTTAGTCTTGACATTGCAGAATGAAGTGTTTATTATGTCACTAAAGTAATTACTGGGGGTAATATGGGTATAATAACTGCCAAGGAGTTGAAGCAAAGGACTGGCGAGGTTATTAGGAAGGTCAAATCAGGTGAACGATTGACTGTTACATACAGGGGAAGGCCTGTGGCTGTAATTGCTCCACCAGAAATGGAAGGGAGGAAAGCCTTAGGAGAGTTGAGGCCTTTTAAGGATGCATGGAGAGATATTGAGGAAAGTCTGGAGAGAACAAAACCTAGGTTTAAAGGATGGCGGGAGGCCATTGAGTGGGTACGAGGCAGGATCTAATTTTGATCGATACAAACATCTTTGTGATTGACCTCCGTTACAAAAGGGATACTTATTACCAGAATAACTATAAGTTTCTTACCTATATAGCGAAAAAGAGGACCGGTTTTACTACTATTGTCAATCTATTAGAGCTTTGTGGAATTCTTTCATTTAATCTCAGTGAAAAACAATTAACCGAATTATGGTTTTACTTCCCTGATAGATACCAAGTTACTGTTCTACCTATTCCCGATTTTGAGAGTTACTTTCCAAGGGTAGGTATTAAGGATATTTTTGATCTGCTGAAAAAAAGGAAATCACTGGGTGACGCCTTGATGATTTCAGTGGCACAAAAGCATCTGTCCTTTGTTTCAACAATGGTTACATGGGATAATACCCACTTTGAAAATATTTTCCCTGGCACTGTTATGACCCCGGAGGGGTTTCTACGATGCTTCAATAGTGGATAATGATTCTACTAACAATGCGAATCAGAAAAATAATTCGAAGGAGGATATAATGAGCAAAAAGATAATGGTCATTGATGATGAGCCTGATGTAATTACCTATCTGACTACTCTCCTGGAGGAGAATGGTTATCAGACTGATTCTGCTAAGGATGGGGTAGACGGGTTAAAGAAAATAAAAGAGAATAAACCAGATCTCGTCTGTCTGGACATATTGATGCCTGAAAAATCCGGTATAGGTCTGTACAGAGAGCTCAGGAAGGATGAGGGATTGAAGGGAATCCCCGTGATTATTGTAACAGGTTTCAGGGGGGATGAGCACCCTCTTATGGACTTCAAGGAGTTCCTTAACAAGCGCTCTGTGCCAGGACCAGAGGGGTACCTGGAAAAGCCAATCGACAGACAGCAATTTCTCGAGACAGTTCGAGACAAAATAAAATAGGTTAAAAAATTAGGGGCGATTCGTGAATCGCCCCTTTATATTAACCCTTTCTTAACGACTACTTTCCTTTAGTTAATCTCCCTGTCACCCCCAAAGATAACAACCATCTTTACATCTCAGGCCATTCGATGTAAGGTTCTTTTATGTCAACCATGGCATTGACTATAAATTCAACCAAACCCGTGTATGCTATGCCGCATTTTTCCCATGCATCATAATGACTTAATATTTCCCTGATAGCACCCTTGCAGTTGGAACATGGTGCACAGACCATCTTTTTTATACCTGGGTCTATTACATCCTGAAAGGCATCAAGAATTTGTTTGAATTTCATCCTTCCTGATATTCTTGTCCTCCAGTCGGGAAAATTCATTGAAGGCATAATGGCAAAGCCACTCCCCCCTCCGCAGCAGTAATTCTTGACACCATGGGGCTCCATCTCCCTGAACTGGGGACATATCTTGCGGATAACTCTTCTCTGAGGCTCCACCACACCCATAAGTCGGGTTACATTACATGGGTCATGCAGTGTAACAGGAAAATCGTTTTTCTTGGGATCGAGATTTAGTTTTCCATTACAAACAATATCTTCCAGTAATGTATAAGAACTCTCTCTCGGTATATTTATTTCCCCGTTTATGATCCGGTCGGCGATAACAGAGATAGCCTTATGAGCATGGCCGCATTCCCCTATAACTATCTTCTTTACACCCAGTTTCTTGGCAATCTGGGCATGCCTTACTGCTACTCTGGCGAACTGGACATCATCATACCATAAGCCGTAATTAACGGCATCATACCCTAACAGATCACTGGAGAGTGTCCAGTTTAACCCAGCCGCTTCGAATATAATGGCAAATGCCATCGGATTTTCAGGCCATGACAGGAACTCACCGGCATTATGGATAAGGAGTATGTCTGCCCCTTCTTTGTCCATGGGGAATTTTATGTCTAATCCCGTCCTGTCTTTTATGTCATCCTCCAGGAATTCTATGGTATCCTTTAATGCCACCGGGATCAAACCAGTACTTGATCCGGACTTCAAATGCTTCATCGAACCCAATGTATGGATTTCGGCAGGGGCAATACCCAATTCCTGGCTAAAGAGCTTTCGGAGTTCATGGGTTATCAAACCGTTGTCAACACCAATCGGGCAGGTCTGGGCACACCTCCTGCAAAGGGTACATCTGTATGCCAGTTCAGCTAACCTGGCAACTGTCGTCCAGTTGAGATCGATGTCGTTGCCGCTGAATTTTGCAAAGGTCTTTCCGCCCTTTTTGATATATTTATTCACAATTGCACGGAGGACCTCGGATCGATAGGTAGGCCTGTATATCTCTTGCTTCCCGCTCCCAACATATATAGGACATGCCTCGTTGCAGGTCTGACATTTGGCACAGTACTCAAGAGAGAGGGTTAGCGGCTGCAAAAACGTCCAGTTATTCTCCTTTGTGAGCAGCTTTTCAAGACCTGACAAAAACTTCCTGACGAGTTCCTCCTCTTCCACTTTTGTCTCGGGTTTGGGTATACTTATGGCCAATACCCCGTCAAGGGTTGCCTCATATTTTTTCTTCTGATCTTCCGTAAGTTGCTTAAAATCAGGATCAGAATCTGCCTTATCATAAGGGTATGGCAGCCTCATAAAGTCTGCCGGGTTGAGTTGAACCATCTGCTCCGATGGTTTGCCAATATCTTTGAGCCTTATTTTTCCTGCCTTCATCTATTCAACCTCCTCTGTAGCGGTCTCAGCCCATGTTTTGCCTGGCTTCATATGAGGTGCTGACCAGTTTTGCTTGACGTTCAAGAGTTTGTTTACTTTTGCCTCAATGGCGCTCCCCCTTGTATTTATTCTGTCATCCCATCGCACTTCATGCCATGTAAAATATTTGCCAATGAAGTGGGTCATGTGGGTGAAGGGCAGATAAATGAGAAAAAGGGATAGAAGTATTATATGCCCTACCAGACTTGAATTACCAACAACCACAGGGCTGAATGTTATCAAACCTTTCATGTAATCCCTGGAGACGGTTAACGCTGAGTCGTACGAAAACCATGCTATCAGCCCGCTTAAGAAAATAGCCAGGATAAATACCAGATTGAAGTAATCTATTGGTGCTGCAAAGGCTCGCAGGTCTTTATCGAAGGTTCTCCTTAGGAGTAAGCCAATTGCACCTATTGTACCCAGCATAAAGCCAACGGCACCAAAAATAACTGCCAGAGACTGTAGAAAAACAGATATTGCGTTTTGCGGAGATAAACCCGCAACGCTCACTATAGCCCCAATGAAGATCAATCCCAGGCAACCGATTACCAGGTAAATCCCAAAATGAAAGGGGAATGACACATACCAGAGCTTTCTATTATCATGATAGAGCGACTTCACAAAAAGAATCTCCGGTACCATGAATTTAACTTGCCCCAGCATTGATTTTTTAATGGGTTTTTCCCACCAGTTCAATTCTTCGAAATAAGATCCTCCATACTCGCGTCCCTTTTCATGAGGGAGAGGATAAAGCTCCCATCTCACATGCAAAGGCATAGTAAAGTACTTTATGATCTTTCCCAAAATAACCACAACAAAAATTCCAATACCTAAATAAGACAACATCAACAACAGCATTCTTGCACCTCCTGTTATTAAATAGATCTGCACGACCTATAAATTTGCTAAATGGTTTTTGAGAATACCACTATCTGAAGCAATGTCAATACCTTTTCTCTTTTCCTGTTCTATTTTTCTCCTTTTAATCTTCTCCCAGTCTATAGTAATATAATAACAGGTCTGCCTTCATCCATTACCTTCAATTACATAGGGGAAATAAATTTCTTGAAATATTCTCTCTCAAATGTTATTTTGTTTTAATTTAAGGGTTTTTGGCAATTTAACCCATAAAGTTGACAAGCAGCTTAACCAAGAGGCGAGTTGGAATGCATTATGGATAATATTAGAGACAAAGATAATTTTAACAAGAATATTCTCAATGGAATATCCGGAGATTCTGTTCTTGAGAATATAGGTGAGGCTATCCTTATTATTGACCCAGGGTTTCGAATTGTTTACTTCAACAAAAGAGCTGAGGAGATTACAGGATTTCCAAGGATAGAAGCACTGGGAAAGCACTGTTACGAAATCCTTCGTCTTTATAACTGCAATGATGGATGCCCTGTCCAAAATATGATCAATAATGGGGAGAGCTTCGTTGATTACTACTCGGATATAATCCGTAAGGACGAGATGCCAATACCCATTGCAATACGTTTCTCAATACTCAAGAGTCATGGAAGATCCTTCTCAGGAGGAATCATAGCTGTCCGGGATATGCCTACCAAATACCGGTTTTCTGATTCTCCTAAATCAGCCTACTCATTTCAGGGGATTATTTCCAAGAACAAGAGGATCCTGGAAATTTTCGAAATACTCCCCGATATAAGCCGAACTGATGCATCTCTTTTGATTCAAGGAGAAAGCGGCACTGGAAAAGAGCTTTTTGCTAACGCGGTTCATAATTTAAGCCTTCGCCAGAAAAAACCCCTTATAAAAGTTAATTGTGCCGCCCTTCCTGAAACCCTCCTGGAGTCCGAATTCTTCGGTTATGTGAAAGGGGCATTTACGGACGCTAAGAAGAACAAACTGGGGAGGTTTCAATTGGCCAATGGAGGGACTATCTTTCTCGACGAAATAGGTGATATTTCTCCTTCCCTTCAAGTGAAGCTTCTAAGGGCTGTGCAATATAAAGAGTTTGTACCGTTAGGTGGTACTAACACCGTCAAAGTAGATGTGAGAGTGATATCAGCCACCAACCGTAATCTGGAACAGTTGGTCAAGGAGGGACAATTCCGTCAGGATTTGTACTACAGGTTGAACGTTATTAAACTGGAACTTCCAAACCTTCGAGAAAGACCAGAGGACATCCCCCTCCTTGTGGACTATTTCATAACCAGGTTTAACCAAAGGGACCAGCGAAACATTGAAAGGTTATCATCCGATGCCATAGAGATTCTAATGCAGTATAATTATCCTGGCAATGTCCGGGAGTTGGAAAATATTCTAGAACATTCCTTTATTCTGTGCAAAGGGAATATTATATCAAAAGAACACTTGCCTTCCTACGTAATAGGGATTGAAGGTAAACTGGAGAAGGTCGGAAAAAGCTTGGATTTGATTAATCAAGTGGAGATCAATACTATCCTATCTACGCTAAAAAAACATAATTGGAATAAGATCAAGGCTTCTGAAGAGCTAGGTATCCATAGAAGTACCTTGTGGAGAAAACTCAAAAGAATGGACAATTGCAACTTAGTATAAGGTGTTGCATAATAGAGTTGCAATATGCGACACTAATAATTTTTAGCTACATTTATTCAATACATCATTATTCCTATCGTTACAGGTTTACCTTTTCTAAACAGTTATCGCCTGCCAATTGGATAGTTGCATTATGCTACTTTCCTTCCGTTGTCTACCCCCTTTTTCCAAAACCAAAAATGGCAATTTATCTATGAAAACAGAGGGTTTCATCGTTTGACCATTTCTGGCATAGAAATTGCGGCTCTTAGCCATTTAAAGCATTTCAAAAACTATTTTTACGGAGGAGTAAATGAGCGAATTTCTGCGGATTTTGGAGGATGAGGTGCAGATTGTGGCATTGGCATTCATGGCCACAGTTTACACAATACGGCTGATATGGATGTTCAGATTCAAGGCAGGCAAAGAGGTTACTAACCCTGTTGGCAGTCCAAGAGTAGGGGCAGCCTACTCCATGATGAATGTTGCTATGCCCTGGGCAATGGAAAGCGCGCGGAAAAATCTGAGTTTTTACGTACAATTTGTGATCTTCCACCTTGGAGTACTCGTGGCAATCACCGCAACCTTTATTCTTCCCTACTGGCCGGAGTTCTTTGAGGCAGAACCTATTGTGCGTATTTTTCAGCTTTTTATGGGTGCTGCCTTTGCAGTGGGATTGATAAGGTTCATCCGACGGATCACCAGTCCTGTGATGCGTCTTATCAGTACACCGGATGATTATTTCTCAGTGGCGTTGTTGACAGCATGGTTTGCTGCGGGGGTTTTCGCCATGCCCAATCAGCATGAGATAAGTGAGTGGCCTTTGATACTCTTTTTCGGCATGACGACTTTGTTCTTGATTTACGTGCCCTTTTCCAAGATTTCCCATTACCTATATTATCCTTTTACCCGCTATTTCCTTGGTAAAACAATGGGGCATCGAGGTGTCTTCCCACGTAAAAAGGGTGGAGAAAAACCTGCCGGCATGGAATAACATACCCAAATACAACAAGCCTTGGAAAGGAGAATATAATTGAGCGATAAAACCATAAATATTTCCGATGTAGTTAATTTACCCCTGGATTTAAAAGAGCAGAAAAAGGCTTTAGAACAAAAATCTCCTGCGGTGGTCGAAGGAAAAGTAAAGGTCTATGACCCTAACAGGGACAATGTAAAGAACCTGCTGGAGATGCTGAAGAACAGGCTGAGTCGGCAGACAGTGAGTTCATTGGTAGGTTGTGTGCATTGCGGCATGTGTTCCGACTCATGCCATTATGCGTTAGCCCGGCCTCACGACCCAACTATGACTCCAGCTTACAAGGCCGACCAGATCAGACAAATCTTTAAAAGGCATATTGACTGGGCTGGCCGCGTTTTCCCCTGGTGGGTACATGCGAAAACCCCAAAGAATGATGAAGACCTGAACCGTCTCAAAAATATTGTCTTTGGAACCTGTACCGGTTGCAGGCGTTGCACCCTCAACTGCCCGATGGGCGTGGATACAGCAGTCCTTGTTCGACTCACCCGCGGGCTTCTTACAGAACTCGGGATTGTGCCCGAGGGAGTCTTCGTAGTGGATAAGGACTCATGGGAAACTGGCAACCAGATGGGGGTTTCACAGGAGGATTACATTGAAACTCTTGAATGGCAGCAGGAGGAAGTCCAGGCTGAATTAGACGACCCCAGTTTCAAAATTTCAATAGATAAAGAAGATTGCGATTTCATGTATACCGTTAACCCTCGTGAGATCAAGTACGATCCTCGCTCCATCGGCTACGCTTGCAAGATATTCCATATAGCCGGAGAAAGCTGGACCATGCCAAGCTTCGGCTGGGACCAGACTAACTTTGGACTTTTCTCCGGTGATGACAAGCTGGGTGGCTATATAGCCAAGAACCTTTACGAGGCAGCCAGGCGACTAAAGGTTAAACGGATCGTCATCTCTGAGTGCGGTCATGGATACCGATCTAGCCGTTGGGAAGGCTACAACTGGGCCAAATATAAGCAGGATATTCCCAGTGAGTCCATTATGATTACTTTGATTCGTTATATAAATCGGGGGCTAATAAAGGTAGACCCGTCGCGGAATCCTCTGCCTGTCACCTATCATGATTCGTGTAACCTGGCTCGTTCCGGCGACCTTACCGAGGAACCTCGTTGGATATTGGAGCGGGTCTGTACTGATTTTCGGGAGATGTATCCTAACAGGTCGGACAACTTTTGCTGTACCGGCGGCGGTGGGGCACTGTCGATGGTTGAGTATAAACCCCTCAGGATGGAGGTGGCAAAGATTAAGGCAGATCAACTGATAGCGACAGGTGCCAAGCTCGTCTGCACTAGTTGTCACAACTGCGTTGATGGTCTGAGTGACTTGATCAAGCATTATAAACTTGACATGAAGATAGTACAGATATTAGACTTGGTGGCAGAAGCTTTGGTTATTCCAGAAAAGAATGAGAAAAAGTAAATAATTTAGAGGGGTATAACACATGGAAGCAATTGGACTTTGTTCGCATTACTCCCGTCAGGGTGACTGGGCATTTGATTACGCTTTTGGGTTGGCCAGCAAGAAAGATATCCAACTCAACATATTTCACTGGCTGGAGTCACCTTTCCGGTTCCGCAGGGAGATAGTTTACGCAGATAGCAAAAAGCAAGAAGTGGTTCGGGTAACAGATGAATTTCAGGTCAAAAAGGAGTTGGAGCTCCGCGAATACTATGAGTCAAAGCTAGGAGATTTTGTTAAGGTCGGCTTTCGACTCTGTGAAGGCAACGAAGGGGCTGAACTGGCCCGTTGTCTCCGCCGGAGAGAGTATGACCTCCTTGTAATGGGATACCTTGATCGGGGCGCAGACTTTGGAGGCCAGGTTATTGAGCGATTCGCTTCTAATTTCAGGACTTCGGTTGTCATGGTGGGCCCGGATAAGCCTAACTCCTTCCACCTCAACAGATTAGCAGCTGACATTGTGGACCAATTGGGCATTAAGGAAGGGGAATGGAGTCTCATAGAGGGTTAAGCAGCTATCTGGCAGTCGATAAAGGGTCTCAATATTCATGAAGAAGGCGATAGCCCAGCTAATCCGCGACATGAAAGACGACGACTGTCATATACGCTTTGCCGCTGCCCGGACTCTCAGAGATGTTGGAGCCGGCAGCCCCGTGGTTTATGATGCTTTGGTTGATGCCTTGAAAGACAGCGTCTGGTTTGTCCGCTTGGCCGCACTGCAGAGCTTACGGGATATTAGATTAGAATCGGATATAATTATAGAGAAGATTGTACCAATGCTTAAGGATGAACACGAGGATGTCAGAGAGTATGTAGCTTTTACCATCGGCGAGTTAGGGTCGAAGGCAGCTCCGGCGGTAACAGCCCTTACAGCAGCCCTATCCGATTCTGTTTGGTATGTTCGAGCTAGTGTGGCCTGGGTTCTGGGAGAAATCGGGGTCGGGGCAAGAGGCGCATGCAGTCCTCTCATCACCTGTTTAACCGATAACGAGATTGACGTACGTATCTCAGCCACAAGGTCTCTGGGACTGATAAGTAGCACAGACAACAAGGATGTGACGATTGCTCTGGAGAAAATAGCTGAAGACAATAGCCAGCCACCAGAAGTAAAAGAGAAGGCACGGGAAGCATTGGCAAGGATCAGGAGTTCTGGAAGACAAACAAATTGTCCACTATAAATCCTGATGGACTTGTAAAAAGTCAAAATTGGGATGGCAAAGTAATTTGCCAGAGGCGGGCAGATGGACTTTTTACAAAGTCATCAACCTTTCAGGGGAAAAAGGAGGGGGAAAAATGGCAAAAAAAGTTTTGATTGTGGATGATGAAGAAGATGTAAGGACATATCTAAATTCTCTGCTAAGCAATAACGGTTACAAAACAGAGATGGCGGAGGATGGAGAGGATGCGTTTCGCAAAGTCAAGGAATTTGGTCCCAACGTAGTCATCCTGGACATCATAATGCCAAACCAGAGCGGCGTGGGATTCTATCGCAACCTGAAAAAGAGCGAAATATACAGTGATATTCCTGTGATTATTCTTTCTGGCGTTACTGCGTATAAAGATTTTTTTGCCCGCGAACGCGGCGGACTACCAAAGCCCCAGGAGTTTGTCGAGAAACCATTCTCTACCGAAGACCTACTGAGTAAGGTTGAAGCTTGCGTTAAATAAAACTTCAACAAATTTGGGTGAGGAGAGAACGTGGACCGAATCAGCATCGACGGTTGGGAGCCGACCCAACACGATTATCGCCAACTCTTCCAAAAAGTCCCCTGCTATATCTCAGTACAAAATCCTGAACTGCGCATTATCCAGACCAACGAGCTTTTTAGAGAGGACTTTGGCGACCGTGTAGGAGAACTCTGCTACAGTGTCTATAAAAGAAAAACTGACCCTTGTCCTGAATGTCCAGTGGCTAAGACATTCGCCGACGGCCAGGTCCATTCCAGCGAAGAGCAGGTAATCACCCGTGAAGGTAAGGAGGCATTTGTAATCGTTTACACCAGTCCTATACGAAATGAGCAGGGGACAATTGTTGCGGTAATGGAGATGTCCACCAACATAACCCCGGTAAAACGCCTGCAAACTGAGTTAACCATGATGGGGCATACGGTTGCAACAATGGCTCATGGCATCAAGAACATCCTGACCGGTCTGGATGGGGGAATTTACGTGGTGAATTCGGGGTTGAGGAATAGAGACTATGGGGAAACCTTAAAAGGCTGGGACATCGTGCAGCGTAACGTAGCCCGAATTTCCAATCTGGTGAAGGATATACTCTACTGCGCAAAAAAACGGGAGCATAAGATTAGTGTTATCGAACCGAATCAAGTAGTTCTGGAAGTCTTTGATCTCTTTCACGAAACCGCTGCACTGGAAAGAATTCAACTAAATGTAGATATTGATCCACAGATGGGTCATATACCGCTTAACTCTGAGGACCTTCATACAATTATAAGCAATCTCGTCCACAATGCCCTGGAAGCCTGTAAGTTCGACCTGAACCGGCGAGAACATCGGGTAGTAATCAGAACCGACCACAAGGGACCGATAGCGATCTTCGAGGTCTCTGACAACGGCCCGGGACTACCCGAGGAATGGAAAAATTATGTATTCACCGAGATCTTATCCACCAAGGAACGCTACGGTACCGGTCTGGGATTGCTGGTAACCAAAAAAATAGTCGACGAACTCGGTGGACAGATAACCTTTTCCTCTCATCCAAGAGAAGGCTCCACATTTCGTGTTTCCTTCCCCACAAAGTCAGCGGTTTCCTCCAACTCCAACTCTTCCCCAAACAGGCACCATCACATGGTTTAATGAAATAAAACACCGTTACAGAGCGTGGATTTTTCAAGAGGTACTAAAAGCACTGCTCGGTTCTCTTTATTATCTCATTCTGTAATCCCTTGCTTAAATCCACAAAGTAAGCAGAATATCCACATACCCTCACTATTAAGTCAGAATGCTTCTCCGGATGCACCTGAGCATCTAACATCGTATCTTTACCAACAGCAGTAAATTGTATGTGGTGAATACCTAAATCACCCCATGTATTGAGATAATCTGCAAAAACATTCGCATTATCCCCCTTTAAGAACTGGGGCATGAATGATTGATTATAAAGATGGTTCCATGACTTTACCGGATCTACCTTCGAAATTGACTTGAGAGCAGCGGTAGGTCCTTTCTTGTCCATCCCGGTCTCAGGAGATATGCTCCCATCATGAAAAGAATCCCCCGCCTTCCTCCCATCAGGAGTAGCCCAGGTAGCTACAGCAAAAGAATAAGGCGCCGAAGCCACACTACCATCTACAAAACCTGCGGTCCCATAGTAGGTACTGAACTTCTTCGTCTCCTCCGCTATCCTGTAATACAGATCCCTTGCAATCAAATCAACGGAATCATCATCATTACCAAACTTCGGAGCATCATTCAAAAACATCATACGAACGTCTTCTTTCCCTTCCCAATTATTCTTGAGGATATTGACCAATTCTGCCATCGTCAGCATCTTCTCTTCAAAAACAAACTTCCTAATCGCCGCCAGCGAGTCTACTACATTTATCCCCCCAAGAACCCCCAGAGTTTTCCATGGTATGTAATTCCACTTCCCCGAATCCTCTGCCTTCTCTATGCACCCATCCAGAAAAGCCGACAGGAAAGGACGGGGTAAATACTCCTCATAAAGGGCATCTGCCATATCGCTGATCCGAAAAGCCTTGTCACAGTAAAAACTGTAATGCTTCAAAACAGCATCTCTTATCTCTTCAATAGATGTAAATGTAGCAGGATCAGGAGTCTCACAGCTTATCAACTGCCCTGTCTTCATATCCCTGCCTCGATTAAGTGCCAATTCGAGACACTTCGGCAGAAATAGGAGACCCCCTGCCTGAGTACGGGTAGTAATATTCTTGCCAGGGATTATAGGTAACATACAGTTGTTGATAGAATAGCTACGAGCCTCCTCCAAAGAAACACCCCTTTCCGTATACCTGGGAATAACAGCCTTATCATTAAATATCGCAGGCTGGGCTACACCCGTACTTATAACATCAATCGCCTTGAGAACCAGCTCCCTGGGTATCTTTTCATGCCACCTTAAAGCAAGAGGAGGCTGTATAGTGCGAGTCGATTTAATAGCATCCAAAACTATATAAGTCATATCATTTGTCACATCATTACCATCAGAATCCACTCCACCTATGGTCAAAGTCTGCCAACCTAAACCCCCTCCGCCTGCACCAGACCATATGGGCGGATGAAGAAATCCAGTCTCCTGAAACTTGAGCCATAAACATTCTGTAAGTTCCTGAGCCCCTTCCCGGGTAATCCTACCTTCCCTCACATCCTTTTCATAAAACGGATTGAACGCGACATCAAACCTGATCCCACAACCAACCAGGGGCACTTCTATATAATCAACTATTAAATGTATAAACCAGAAAAGCTGCAATGCCTCATGAAAATTCCTCGGTGGATTCTCAGATACCCAACTGCAGATTCCGCCTATCTCTTCTAACTCTCCCTTTCTCCGGGCATCTTCCTCAGCCCGAGCTATGTCCCTCGCCAGCCCTGAATATCTCCTCGCCCACCTAGTAAAGGCATCTAACGTTATGATTACTGCCTCCAGGAATCTCTTCTTCTCAATGTATTCCTTGCTCCCAATGCGATTATTGGAAAAAGACTTCTCTACCTCTCTTAACTTAGCTTCTGTTTCCTCTCTTATCCCCTTAATACCTACCCGAAATACCTTCTCATAATTCGGGGTGGCCATAGCCCACTGATACGCCCAGTATAGAGCCCCATTGAATGACCAATACGGTCTTACATCCTCAGGAAGAAGATCCCTCTCCATACCATGAACTGCCCTTGTTTTCCAATACTTATGGATCTCCTTCAGCTCGTCTTTCTCCTCATCACTGAGTATATCCCGATACCCATTATTAATAGCCTTGTCAAGCCACCTCCACTGAAGATCAGGGTAATGGGTTACACATTCTGGTCTACTGGCAAAATTCCCTACTATAAGCTCCTGGGGTTGTATATACACAGTCATCCCCCCGAGTATCCTTGCAAGACCTTTTGCTCTCCTTACGACCATTGGTTCGCCCTCAGTTTCCTTATACGTATCGGTGAGCAACCTGGTACGCTCAAGGCAGAGCTTTACCTCCATCCCAGGCCTGAAAGGTATTCCCTCTTCCTCCCTCTCATAACCCCGGGCTACATTCCTGTGCGTCTTGATAATTAAGCTGTCCTTTAACATTTGAGTTCGGGCATTCATATCTATACCTCCCTATTAAAGCTCTTCTAAATATAACTAAATTGAATTCCCGCTCAAGAGAGCCATCTCTTTCTTCGCCTGTAGTGCTTTACCTCTCTATAACTCTTCCTCTCTCCAAGCTCTGTCAACCCAAGATAGAACTCTTTTATATCTTCATTCTCTTTTAATCTATCCGCAGGTCCATCGAGGACTATTCTCCCATTTTCCATAACATAACCATGATCAGCAATGGATAGAGCAGCCACCGCATTCTGCTCAACCAGAAGCATAGAAGTCTTCTCCTCAGCATTTATTCTCTTTATTATCTCAAATATCTCACGTACAAGCATAGGGCTCAATCCTAAAGACGGCTCATCCAGAAGTATCACCTTTGGATGGGCTATCAAGGCACGCCCAATTACCAGCATCTGCTGTTCACCGCCGGAAAGAAAACCGCTTGTATTATCTTTCAGATCCTTTAACCTGGGAAAATAATTATAGACCATATCCAGATCTCTGCTCAAACTCCTTCCATCTCCCATAGCATAAAAACCGACTTTCAGTTCCTCCTCTACAGTGAAATGTTCCAGTATCTGTCGTCCTTCCATCACTTGCAGAATGCCCATTTTTGCTATCTTTTCCGGGGGCATCCTGTCTATCCTGGAGTTATTGAACTCGATACTCCCATCGGTTACCTCACCCAATTCTGTATGAAGCAACCCGGATATCGCTTTCAGGGTCGTGGTTTTTCCAGCTCCATTGGCGCCGAGAAGGGCAATGATCTTCCCCTTTTCAAGTTCTATGGAAACCCCTTTTAGTACCAGAATTACATTACTGTATATTACTTCAACATTGTTTAATAATAGCATAAAACACCTTCAAGTACACAAAGAGTTGAATGATTATATCGTACGAGCGAGAACTGGCTATTTAAATTCCTGTGGTCTTAAGTCAGGACAGGTTCTCCACCCTGTTATGGGTATAAACTTCCCGTTCCTTACCTGCATTATGATTACCTGATCCGGTGCGTGCTTCTTTGGTGTAACGGTATAACGAGTAAGGTCTAACGGGCGAAAATCCTTTAACTTTTCCATCTCTCCCTTGATCGTTTCACCTCTAAGGTTCTCCCAGCCCTGTCGGTCAACGACCCTTTTTACGACCTCCCTTGTGGTCAACACCAGTTGCCAGGCTATTTCATACATGAGAGTCCTGTCGGGCTCCTTTCTATTATTCTTCGCAAAATACTTTTCCACAATCTTGATGCCTTTATGATTTTCATCATCAAGACTCGTATAAGGCATCGCTACTACCGCACCCTCCATGATTTCTTTACCGGCGATATAAACTGATGCCCAGTCGAAACCAATCGCCCCGGCAAGATTGATCTTCATCCCGGATTCACGAGCTGAGGCTTTTATCAGTGCCGGCCCGTTTGCTGTGGTGTTTGTATAAACCCAGTCGGCCTTCTTCGCTTTAATCCTGAAAAGCTGTGTACCCACAAAGACATCCCTCACGTTGAAAAGCTCACTGGCAACCATTTCAACACCCTTCGATTTGGCATAAGCGTAGCACTCAGGTGTCATAACTGCTCTTCCATACGTACTATCCCACGTTAAGAAGGCTACTCTTGGTGCTGTTGGCTTATCCCATGTTTCTTTTAACCAATCTATAAATGCACCGAACTGGTCAGGATAAATCGGATACCACCCGAATGTGTACTTTGCAGGATAGATGGCAGGTGTAGCGGTTACACTCATGGCAACAATCTTGTCCTCGGCAAATCTTTCTCTCAATGCCTCTCCCAATGCCGATACTACTACATAAACCATTACCGGCTTTGGTCTCATCTCCCTTAAATCCATGTAATGTTGGACACCCAATGCCACCCTACCCCCATCATCTTTAAGCAGAAACTCCATCTTCACACCATCGATGCCATTCAGTTCTTTATTCACATACTGTAGGGCATCTGTCAAACCAACGTATGCGGGTGCAGTAATAGGAGCATAGGGACCACTGACATCGCCCATAAAAACAACTTTTACCGATTCAGGTTTTTTTGGAGCCGCATCGGAGAGTTGTGAAAAGGCAAATAGAGAAATCAGGGACAACAAAAAACCAATCACACAGACTTTACCACTCTTTGTTTTTCTCATATCTTCCCCCTTCCTGGTAGTAACGTATTGTCAAAAGTTGATAAATTTGCCTTGATCGGATTATCTGCAGTTTAATAATAGCATAAAACACCTTCATGCAAACAAATACTTGGATCATTGTATAGCATAGGAGAGAACTGGCTATTTAAATTCCTGCGGTCTTATGTCCGGGCATGTTCTCCATCCTCCTATCGGGACAAGTTTACCATTCCTGAATTGCATTATAAATGTTTGATCTGATGCATGCTTCTTAGCCGTAGTTGTGTAATGAATAAGATCCAATGGTCGAAAATCCTTCAGGCTTTCCATCTCTCTCTTGATTGTTTCACCACTCACTTTTTCCCAGCCATCTTTGTCAACAACCCTTTTTACAACCTCTCTTGTTGTCAACACCAGTTGCCAGGCTATCTCATACATAAGGTTCCAGTCAAATTTCTTAACAGATTTATTCTTTGCAAAATACTTTTTCAGGATTTTGATGCCCTTATGATTTTCTTCGTCAAGACTCGTGTATGGCATCACTGTTATAGCACCCTCAATAGTTTCTTTACCGGCGATATAGACTGTAGTCCAATCCAAACCTAGCCCACCGCCTAAATTGATCTTGATCGCGGATTCACGAGCCGATGTTGCTATTACTGAGGGGCCGTTTGCCGTGGTATTTGTATAGACCCAATCTGCCTTCTTGGCTCTGATTCTGAATAGCTGAGTACCGACAAAGACATCCCTGGGTGTGAAAAGCTCCTCTGCAACCATCTCAACACCTTTTGATTTGGCATAGGCGTATGCCTAGGGTGTGACAGGTCCTCTCCCATAGGTACTATCCCATGTTAAAAAGGCCACTCTGGGTGCCCTTGTTTCCTTCCATGTCTCTTTTAACCAGTCTATAAATGCTCCGAAGAGGTCACAGTAAAGAGGAAACCAGCCGAATGTATACTTTGCAGGATAGATGGCAGGTGTACCAGTCACACTCATGGCGACAATCTTGTCCTCTGCGAGTCTTTCCCTCAATGCCTCACCCAAGGCAGAGACAATGATATAAACCATTACTGGTCTCGGTTTCATCTCCCTCACTTCCATATAGTGAGAGACACCAACAGCCACCCTGCCCCCATCATCTTTAACTACGCCTTCCATCTTCACACCATCGATGCCATTCAATTCTTTATTGACATACTCCAGGGCATCTGTCATACCATAGTATGTAGGTCCAGTGATGGCTGCATAAGGGCCGCTGATATCACCGATAAAGGCTACCTTTACTGACTTGGGTTTACTTGGAGATGCATTTGCGGGTTGAAAAAAGACTAATAGACAAGTCAGGGGTAAAATAAAACCCATTGCAAAGACTTTACATACCTTTGTTCTTTTCATGTCCTTCTCCTCCTTTTAGACAGTTAGTGCCTTTTTAAAATCTCTTTTCTTCTTTATACGAAACGACACATCATACCCCTAATAGAATGTACACAATATAATAGACTATTGAGATGGGATATATCCTAAGTTGGGAGAAAGAATCATATCTTGAAATCCAGAAGGTACGTTTCAGCGTTATTTAAATTCCGCAGGCCTCAGGTCGGGACAGGTTCTCAATCCTCCTATTGGTATCATTTTCCCATCCGTGAACCGCATTATATATGTTTTATCCGGTGCATGTTTTTTAGGCGTAGTTGTGTAATGAATAAGGTCTAAGGGTCGATAATCCCTCAGGCTTTCCATCTCTCTCTTAATTGTTTCACCCTTTACGTTATCCCAACCATCCTTATCAACGACCCTTTTGACGACATCTCTTGTTGTCACCACCAGTTGCCATGCCAGTTGATACATATAGTTCCAGTCAAACTTCTTTCTCTTGTTCTTCTCAAAATATCTCCTGAGGATTTTGATACCTTTATGATTTTCTTCGTCAAGACTTGTATTGGGGTAAACTGATATTGCACCCTCCATGGCTGCTTTACCGGCGATATAGACTGATGACCAGTCCATGCCGAGTCCACCGGCAAGATTGATCTTTATCGCTGATTCACGAGCCGAAGTCACTATGATCGATGGGGCATTCGCCGTGGTATTCGTATAAATCCAGTCAGCTTTTTTAGCTCTGATTCTGAAAAGCTGCGTACCGACAAAGACATCCCTCGGTGTAAAAAGCTCCTCAGCGACCATCTCGACACCCTTTGATTTGGCATAAGCATATGCCTCGGGTGTAACAGGTCCTCTCCCATAGGTACTATCCCATGTTAAAAAGGCTACTCTGGGTGCCCTTGTTTCCTTCCATGTCTCTTTTAACCAGTCTATAAATGCTCCGAAGAGGTCAGGGTAGATGGGAAACCAGCCGAATGTATACTTTGCAGGATAGATGGCAGGTACACCGGTCACACTTATAGCGACAATCTTATCCTCTGCGAGTCTTTCCCTTAATGCCTCTCCCAATGCAGAGACAATGATATAAACCATCGCCGGTCTCGGTTTCATCTCCCTCACTTCCATATAGTGGGAGACACCAACAGCTACCCTGCCCCCGTCATCCTTAATTACGCCTTCCATCTTAACACCGTTGATGCCGCCCAGCTCTTTATTGACATACTCCAGGGCATCTGTCATGCCATAGTACGTAGCTCCTGTTATGGCTGCATAGGGGCCGCTGATATCACCGATAAAGGCTACCTTTACTGACTTGGGTTTACTTGGAGATGCATTTGCGGGTTGAAAAAAGGCTAAAAAATAAATAAGGAATAAGCTAAAACCAATTAAAAAGACTTTACCACTTTTTGTTTTTCTCATACTCCCTCCTTTTTTTATCTTGACGTATTTTTACTCCCTTTATAAAAAGGAATACTATATCTTACCTTAACAGATACCGTTAATATGAGAATGGCCAAAGCCGAAAATAGCCCTTTACTATCTCCCACCTGTGAGCCAAACCCCGGGGCTCAAAAATCAGGAAGGCAAGAATAATCAATCCAAACACCAAAGGTCCTAAGGCAGCAGCAGCCACTCCTGCCAATGAAGCGAAGGTAGTCCCTATCCATGGACCTATATATTTAACAAACAGATCCAGGACACGCACCAGAATTGTACCAAATATTGCCCCTGGTACACTACCCATGCCCCCCACAATAATGATCCCTACATACCATATAGTGTCCAGCAGGCCAAAATAATCGATGTTTATTACCCTCATCCAGTACGCCCAAAGGCTTCCCGCAATCCCTGCATAAAATGAACAGATGAAGAAGGAAAGCAACTTATAACGAAACAGACTTATCCCCATAGCCTCTGCTGCCAGGTCGTTGTCTCTGATTGCAGTGAATGCCCTGCCGATTCGAGTACGTACCAGGCTTCTTACAAAAAAAGTTACAAGTATTGCTACAGGTACAACCAAATAAAAGATACGTTCCTGACTATTGAAAGCGAAAGAGCCAATATGTGCTGTTGGTACAACCAGACTATCGGTTCCCCCGGTCAAATCAGGCCTTACGTTGACGATAAGCCATGGAATAATAAACTGTGCGGCAAGTGTAGCCATTGCAAGGTATAATCCCTTAATCCTTAAAGAGGGCAGACCGAATATTATCCCTACTATACCTGCACTCAGCCCGGAACATGGCAGTGCCAGCCAGAATGGAAATTTCAGATACACTGCAAGCAGTCCGGTAGTATAAGCGCCGACAGCCATAAATGCTGCATGACCTAACGATATCTGTCCGGTATAGCCTGTTAGTATATTGAGGCCATGAACCGAAACGACGGTAATGGCGATCAGGTTCACCAGGGCAATGTACTTTCCACCTATAAGGAAAGGGAGTAACAAAAGAATGCCGGTCCCAGCAACCAAATATGCCCAATGCATTGGGGTTCGTATAATAGCAATGTCCTGAGTATACGTTTCATCAAAAGTGCCACAGGGACGGTACATATCAATTAGATCCTTTCTATCCTTTTTAGCCCGAACAAACCCTCAGGGCGAAAGAGTAAGATTAAGAGCAAAATTATATAGGGTGTAATCTCTCCAAAGTTGGGATCAATAAACCCCCCTGTCAGATTCTCTATGATTCCTACTATGATGCCACCTATGAGTGCCCCGGGGATCGATTCCAACCCTCCAAATAACACTGCGGGGAGGGCTTTGAGCAGTATAAGAGGTGTATCACCAACTCCAACCCCCATTCTTGCCCCCATGAATATCCCTCCCACGGCGGCAATAAGTGCCCCGATTGCCCACGTGGTACCAAAAACCCTTTTCACATCAACCCCAATAGACTGGGCTATTTTATGGCTCTCTGCAGTAGCTCTCATAAAAAACCCCATCCTGTTTTTTTTCAAGAAGAATGCCAACGCTAAGAATATGACAATAGAGACTACAAATGTCCAGAGAAGCACGCCAGGTATTACGACTTGGCCCACTAATACAGGAGAACGTGAAATACCTCCTGGTGGATAGGGAAGGGTTGAAGCCCCCCATACAAACATCCCGAAGCCTCGGAAGATCAGAGAAAGGGCTATGGTAGCCATCAAAGCTGCCAGGATGGGCTGTCCAACCAAGGGACGAAGTGCCAATCGTTCTATCAAAAAACCAAGTACTACCGCTCCAGCCAGGGCCAGAGGCAAAGCCAGCCAGATCGGAAATTTAAACCATCCCAGAAAAGACAAGCAAAAAAACCCACCCAACATTACCATCTCACCAACGGCAAGGTTTAATATCCGCGTTGCTTTATATATAAGAACCATACTTATTGCTATAAGGGAATACAATCCCCCTACCATAATACCATTTAAAAAGAACTGTAAGAATAAATCCAAGATTTATACCTCCTGTCAGACTACAGAGATGTGACCTTAAGCGTGCATTTCAATGACCCTTTACGACCATCTTGATAGGTCACCGTCGTTTCCACCTCGTACTCATTTTTCCCTCCATAAAGAGACTCAACCAGGTCTCCATACCTTTCCTCAAGAAATGTTCGTCTCAGTTTCCGTGACCTGGTTAACTCTGCCTCATCAGGGTCAAACTCCTTATGGAGATTGATGAACTTCTTTATTCTTGTCCATTCAGGAATGGTTTTATTCACCTTTTTTACTTCCTCTGCAATCAACCCTATAACCTCTTTTTTCTGAGACAAATCGGCAAAGGTTGTATAAGAGATACGTTCTGACTCCGCCCAGCGCCCCACATTGTCAACATCTATATTTACCAATGCGCCAACGTAATCATTATCCTTACCACCTACTACAATTGCGTCCTTTATAAAAGGGCTGAACCTCAACCTGACCTCTGTATACTGGGGAGAAAATTTACGACCACTGGAAAGTTCCCTGAGATCTTCCATCCGATCTATAACAATAAGATGGCTGTCTTCATCTATATGGCCAAAATCACCTGTCACATACCAGCCATCTTTCATCTTCTCGAGGTAAGCATCATTTGCCTTGTAATAACCTACAAACATACCTCTGCTTTTTACCAAAATTTCACCTTCTTCAGTTAATTTAACCTCAGCACCCGGAAGAGTAGTGCCTGAACTTTCGGGCTTTATATCACCCTCCCGATGAGCAGTTACCAGTCCCATTTCCGAAGCGCCGTAAACCTGCTTTATATTTACGCCTATACCCTGAAAGAACCGGATAATATCCGGACTTATCGCAGAGCCTGCAGTATAGGCAACCCTTATCTTTGATAGACCCAACTTGTCTCTCAGGGGTTTAAAAACCGTCCAGTACCCGAGGAAGTGGAGGATTTTCCACAGAAGATTTGGCTTTTCCTTTGCAAGATGCATATCGGCGATCCTTTGCCCCACAGGGAGAAATAAATCATAGAAGACACGCTTTATCCACGCCGCATCTCTCATCCTTGCCTGTACCATACGATTAACGCTCTCCCATTGTCTTGGTCCATAGAATAAAATACTGGCACCTATTTCACGGATATTTTCCTGCACAGTTTCTGCCTTTTCCGGAAAATTAACCGCCATGCCAGAGTATAAAGAACAGGTAAGCCCAATAAGCTGCTCTCCAACCCATGCCATGGGAATGAATGCTAGATATGTGTCTGTATCATTAAGCTTATCTACTTCATCAAATGCCCTGCCAGCGACAATCATACAGTCATGGCTTAACATAGCTCCCTTGGGAAGACCAGTAGTACCTGATGTATACAGTAGTATAGCCAGGTCATCTCCTTTCCCCTTTTCTATGTTTTCCTCAAAAAGGCCAGGATGACTCTTCTCATATTCCTTCCCGACTTCAAGTGCCTCAGACAGACTCATGAGGAGAGTATCGTCATAAAACCACAGCCCCTTTTCATCCCAGTAGATTACTTTATTCAGCATTGGAAGTTCATCCCTGATTTGCAACACTTTATCGACCTGCTCCTGGTCATGGGCTATAATAAACTTTGAGTCGGAGTGGGATACATAGAATTGAACCTCCGAAGGTATACAATCAGCAAAAACACCAACGGCAACCCCTCCAGCTCCATGGGCAGCCAGCTCTGCCCAATAGGATTCAGGTTTTGTTTCACCCAGAATTGCCACCTTGTCACCCCGTTTTAAACCCAGGCTAACCAGGCATAGAGAAAGGAATTTTACGTTGTTATAGTATTCTTCCCATGAATATCTCTTCCAGATGCCCCGTGTCTTTTCACGCATTGCAACAACCTTATTGCCATATCTCATATAATTCCTTCTGAGAAGCTTGACCGTAGTGTCTTCTTTGTTCATCGTTCCTCCCGGTTCCCTAAAGAGGATGACCCTAAATACGCACTTATAACCTCTGGACTTGCTTTTATTTCTTCGGGAATGCCCTCAGCAATCTTTTCTCCAAAATCCAGTACCACTATCCTGTCGGCAATGTCCATAACAACACCCATATCGTGCTCAATCAACACTATGGAGATACCCTTAAGTTCCTGTATATCCAAAATAAATCTTGCCATATCCTCTTTTTCTTCCACATTCATTCCCGCCATAGGTTCGTCCAATAACAGCAATTTTGGTTCTAAAGCAAGAGCCCTGCCCAGATCAACCCTCTTTCGCTGTCCATAGGGGAGTGACCCAACAACTTTCTGCCTGATCTCCTCCATCTCTAAAAGCTCT
This sequence comes from Thermodesulfobacteriota bacterium, assembly GCA_040757775.1. Lineage (NCBI taxonomy): Bacteria > Pseudomonadati > Thermodesulfobacteriota > Thermodesulfobacteriota bacterium. The sequence goes on along the minus strand of JBFLWQ010000015.1, from coordinate 1,254 downwards.
ACAATATCCTCTACCACCTCTCGATGTTTAACTTCTTCATTCCTTGCTCTGCCAAAAAATAAAGAGCCGGCAATGGAGCCCTGTCTCATATGTATATGTCTTCCTGCCATAAGATTTTCAAGGGCGGTAAGTCCGGTAAAGAGTTCAATGTTCTGGAATGTCCTGGTTATGCCTAAAGACACAATCTTATGAGGACGGAGATTTGTGATCCTCTTACCCTCAAAATAAATATCGCCCCTCTGGGTACGGTAAAACCCCGTTATACAGTTCAGGATAGAGGTTTTTCCTGCACCATTTGGGCCAATGATTGCCAGGATCTCTTTTTCTTTAATCTCAAAACTCACGTCTGAAAGTGCTGCTACACCCCCAAAGCTGAGGTGTAATCCCTCAACCTTGAGTTTGGCTGTGTTACTTTGAGTTTCCATATTATAAACCTCTGGTTTAGAACTCGGGGATCAGATTAATATGCTGTGAAATTACATTTAATGACTGGTTCAACAGGATAATATCAATACAGGATGAAGGTAATTGGAATAGTAAATATCAGAAGTGCGATACTACAGGAAAAAGTACTCAGGATTCAGATGAAAAATGCTACAAATAAAACCTTTTTATATCCCCCCTTTATAAAAATATGGTTTGTTTACTACTACAAAAAAATATTAAATGCAATAATTTTTTGGTTTTGTTAAGCCTTTGCATCTCTTATTTTCTTCATCTTGTCAGGCCATTAATATATTTTAAAATTTCTTGAACAGATGCACCAGGGCCAAAAACTGCCTTAACTCCTTGTTTGAGTAATTCTTTAGAATCATTTGGTGAAACAACCCCTCCAAATATTAGAGGAATTTCACCCATATTCCTCTCGTTTAAAAGTCTGAGAAATTCGGAAGCGAAATATTTATGCTCTCCCATGGAACAACTGATACCAATAATATTAGCATCCTCCTCTTCGGCAGCCCTTACTGCCTCTGCTGGCAATTCAAAACGAGTAAAGATGACTTCTAAGCCAGCGTCACGAAGGGTTCTTGCTATCGTTTTCACGCCTCTGTCATGGGCATCCATTGCCCATTTGCAAAGTAGAATTTTCGCTGTTTTCTTATCCCTTTCCATACTGCCCCCCCTCTTAGTAAATATAACTCCAGCCAAAGGTTTCCTTTAATACCCCCATGGATTCTTCTAACGTGGCGTTTGCCCTCACAGCCTCAACAAGATATGGCATCAGTTCTGCATTAGCCTTCGGCCAATTGTCTC
>JBFLWQ010000014.1 GCA_040757775.1 Thermodesulfobacteriota bacterium | reverse complement strand
CTTGCTGGACTACATTAAAAGCTAATTCATTTATATCTTGTCTTTTCTTTTGTTTATCCATGCCTACAGCATAACATAACCGCTCAAGCATGGCAAGAATTATTTTTTTTCAAAGTGAGGCACTACCATTTATTGTAGAGGCTTTATTATTTTTATGATATATTTATTTTTAGATAGAAGGTATAATTGCAAAGAAAAGACGCTGGGAAGGGATAATGTCTTGACTGGGAGGTTAAAATGGGAGAAAAAGGACAAACAGCTCTAGTAACAGGGGCAAGCAGTGGGATAGGAAGAGAAACAGCTATAAAACTAGCAGGGAAAGGTTTTAAAGTAATTGCAGCAGCCAGGCGTAGAGATCGTCTTGCTGAACTAGCAGATAAGGTTCAGGGCATTATTCCACGACAGATAGACCTGTCAGATCCCGAGGAAATTGAAAGATTCTGCCGTGAGATTTCAAGTCTGCAGGAGCCTGTCTCTGTTCTCATTAACAACGCCGGATACAGTGTACGAGGAGCCCTGGAGGATGTCTCCATAGAGGCCGTCAGGCGTATTTTTGAGGTAAATCTCTTTGCTATGATACGGATTACCCAGGCGTGTTTGCCGGGCATGCGCCAGTTCAGGAAAGGGACCATTGTCAATCTCAGCTCCATAGCCGGGAAATTCACCTTTCCCCTGGGCGGGGTTTATGCCTCTACAAAACATGCTTTAGAGGCTGTTACTGATGCGCTGCGTATGGAGGTACGTCCTTTTGGAATAAGAGTAGTTGCAATTCGACCTGGTGCAATAGCCACAGAATTTAATGAGGTGGCCAATCAAATGACCGGTGACCTTCTCTCCAGAACCGCCTCTGATTATAAGCCAGTTTACCAGGCTTCCGGTGCCAGTTTGGGGAAGGTATTTGCCAGCATTTCTATTCCAGGACCGGATTTGATTGCCGACCTCATTTTGGAAGCTGTTCTCTCTGATGCTCCGAAAGCAGTATATTCCGGAGGCCCCATAGTGGAGGAGTTTCTGGGGCAACGTTTCAAGCTTGACGATGACGGATTTGACCGTTTTATGACTGAAAAGACTGGGCTAATGTGCCTGAAAGTATAAATTACGATTGCAAAGTAATAGTCTATAAAACCTCTTATGCAAAAAATATATCGTTTTCTAGATAATGCATTAGGTTTCTTGAATAAAATATTTCTCACTATCAGGAGGGAGCACCTGTTTAAGGTGATGGGCTTAACCTTTTTGGTTTTGTCTCTCTGTTCTGTCGGCATCTATTACTTTGAGCATAAGGCGATACATGCTTCTATCAGGACTGTCGGAGATGCATTTTGGTGGGCAGTAGTTACGGTTACAACAGTAGGATATGGAGACAAAGTGCCCAGCACATTAGCTGGAAAACTGGTTGGTCTGGTACTAATGTTTTCAGGGATTGGGTTGCTTTCCATTGTAACCGCTACCATAGCCTCGTTATTTGTTCAGCAAAAGATCAAGGAGGGAAGAGGGTTGGAACAAATTAAAGATAAGGATCACATTGTCATCTGTGGCTGGAATTCAAACGCTGAAAAGGCAATTAAAGTGTTTACACTGGATGACCATACAAAGAAGAACACCATTGTAATCGTAAACGAACTCTCTGTAGATGAGATAGATTCTCTGAGGTCTAAGTATGAAAGATATAATTTTAAGTTTATTAGAGGTAATTTTATTCATGAAGATGTATTGAACCGTGCCAACATAAAAAAGGCCAAGTATGCCATAGTCCTTGCCGATACGTCCGGAGATCACGCTTTACAGAAAGCTGATGAACGGACAGCTCTGGGGACCCTTGCCATAAAGACGATAGCCCCAAATGTCAGAACCTGTGCAGAGCTATTGAGCATAGAGAACAAACAGCATTTAAAGAGGGCAAATGTAGACGAAATTATCGTAAGGGACGAACATATAGGAGAACTATTAGCCAGTGCTACAGTACACCCAGGGTTATCCAAAGTGATTTCCAGCCTGTTATCATATGATGAGGAGCATAGACTGGAAAAAATTGAAATACCAGATAGGTTTGTTGGAAAAAAATATGGAGAGTTGGTGCAATTTCTAAGAGAGAGGCACAATTCAGTTCTTATTGGTATATTAACTGAAAAAAAGGGGTTGCAGTTAGATGATATTTTGTCTGACGATGTCTCGGCTATCGATATGTTTATAAAGAAAAAATTTGAAGAGTCTGACAAGGACTATTTCTCTGATAAAGAAGAGATTGAGGTTAATATAAACCCAGAGGATGATTACATTATAACAAAAAACGATTTTGCTATAATTATTAGCAGCAAAAGATTTAGAAAAGGAAAACGTTCAGTGGTTAACATCTGATGGACTCGTAAAAGTCAAAGCTTACTGGAGAAACTATGGACAACGTTGCTTTTTTGAAAGAGATTTCTGTCTTTGCTGACTTAACTACAGAAGAGATTGAAAAAATTATAGGGATAATGAAGGAGATTAATGTTCCTGAGGGGTCAGTAATCATTCAGGAAGGGGATGTAGGTGATAGTATGTACATCATAATGGATGGATCAGTTGAAGTGTCCAAGACGTTGACCATGAAAATCGACGGGCAAGGTTTTGAAGAAAAAGAAAAGATACTGACACGGTTGAGTGCCGGTGACCACATAATATTTGGTGAAGTGGGGCTACTGGAGGAGAATGTCCGAACTGCCTCCGTTATTGCGATTAGTAATTGTACCCTTTGTGAAATAAAAAAGGAAGATTTTCAAAAACTGGCAGATAAAGACCCAAGAATGGGTTTTAAGATTGTGAAGAATATTGCCCAATTGGTTTGCACCCGACTGAGAAAGGCGGATGAGGACACCATCAAGTTAACTACAGCTCTGAGTATAGCGTTAAGTAGGTGAACAATTTATATTGTCAGTTTTTTCCTTGACAAATCACCAAAAATTATTTAGATTTACCCATTTACATTGAATTGCGAATTCAAATTTTCTCTTGAAAATGCACCTATTCCTGTCATTGCGAGCCCGCCAGAGGCGGGCGAAGCAATCTCATCCTTTACAACAGCATACTTAAGTGTACTGTTGTAGGGGCTGCTCGCCTATGGCGAACTCCTCGCAAAGACATTTTCCTTGTCCTTTGTCTCTCTTTGAGGCATGGGAGTTTCTGTTTAAAAGGGGAGCCTGTGTTCGAGAGTTTAACAGAAAAGTTAAATGCAGTATTCAAAAAACTCAGGGGACATGGTAAGCTTACTGAACAGAACATCAGGGATGTTCTGAGAGAGATTCGTCTTGTCCTCCTCGAGGCAGATGTTAATTTCAGGGTTGTCAAGGACTTTATTGAAGCCATTAGGATCAAGGCATTAGGACAGGAAGTTCTGACCAGCTTCACTCCTGCTCAGCAGGTAATAAAGATTGTTAACGAAGAGCTTACCTCTCTTTTAGGCGGGGAGAATTCTCAACTGAACCTGTCGGGGAAGTCTCCGGTATCTATAATGTTTGTCGGGTTGCAGGGGTCTGGTAAGACAACAACAGTTGGTAAGGTAGCCAGATTCTTGAAAGAGAAGAAACGTGATCCTTATCTTGTTCCGGCTGATGTTTACCGTCCGGCAGCGATAGACCAGTTGAAGAAACTAGGGCAAGAGTTAGAGATTGATGTGTATAATCCCGGACCGGGTGAAGATCCATTAACCATCTGCACGAATGCCTTAAGGTCTCCAAATATTAATGGGCATGATATTGTCCTTATTGATACTGCCGGGAGGTTACACATAGATGAAGGATTAATGCAGGAACTCCAGAGGATAAAGGAACGGGTTTTGCCCAAAGAGATTCTACTGGTGGCAGATGCCATGACTGGTCAGGATGCGGTTAACATAGCAAGTAAATTCAATGAAGTGCTTGGTATTAACGGAGTTATCCTTACCAAGATGGATGGTGATGCAAGAGGTGGGGCAGCCCTGTCTATCAAGGCAGTTACCAACAAACCCATAAAGTTTGTGGGTACTGGGGAACGGCTTGATGCCTTAGAGGTTTTTTATCCCGACAGAATGGCTTCTCGTATTTTGGGGATGGGAGATGTTTTATCCCTTATTGAAAAAGCCCAGGCGACTTTTGATGATAAGAAGGCAAGGGAACTCGAAAAGAAGATAAGAAAGAACGCGTTTACTTTAGGAGACTTTAAAGAACAGATTCAACAGATAAAAAGGATGGGTTCACTGGATCAAATCCTGGGGATGATCCCAGGAGTTAATAAGATTAAGGGTATTAAAGGATTACAGCCTGATGAAGGGGAACTGGTAAAGATAGAAGCTATTATAAATTCGATGACCAAAAAGGAAAGATTAAATCATACCATATTAAATGGAAGTCGTCGCAAGAGAATCGCTAAGGGCAGTGGTACCAGTGTTCAGGATGTAAATAAATTGATTAAGAATTATGTTCAGGTACGTAATATGATTAAGAAACTTAATACAAGTGGCATGAAGGGGTTTAAAAGGGGGATGCTGCCCTTTTAACTGCTATAAGGGTTAACTTTTTAGGAGGTAAAGATATGCCTGTGAAGATAAGACTGGCAAGGATGGGTGCTAAAAAATGGCCTTTTTATCGGATAGTAATTGCTGAATCCACTTCGCCAAGAGACAGCAATTATATTGAGGTTGTTGGTACTTACAACCCTCATCCGAATCCTGCCGAAGTTAAACTTGAGGAAGAAAAGATAAAGGGATGGATTCGAAGAGGTGCTCAGCCGACACAGACGGTCAAAAGTATTTTAAAGAAAAAGGGTATACTTACTGATTGATTTAAGTCTCTATTTGCTCAATGGTTAGGCTACTGGCAAGAAGGCTCTCTTTAACAATTTGAAAGGTGGAGGTTACTAAAGATGAAAGGTTTGATTGAGTACATTGCTAAATCGTTGGTGGACAACCCTGATGAAGTAGTGGTTTCAGAGGTCCAGGGAGAAAGAACCTCGGTTATAGAGCTGAGGGTGGCAAAAGAGGATCTGGGGAAAGTTATTGGAAAACAGGGAAGAACTGCCAGGGCAATGAGGACCATCTTATCTGCTGCTTCAACAAAGATCAGGAAGAGGTCTGTGCTGGAGATCATTGAGTGACTTTTTCTTTGCAATGGAAAATGGGCTGTTAGTTATAGGAAAGATCGTCAATACTCATGGAATTCAGGGCAAGTTACGGGTAAATTCATATGCCGAATCCCCGGAGATCTTCACCTCGCAAAAGTTTTTTTATATAAAAGATGAAAAAGAGGGCTTTAAAAAATACGAAATTACTAATGTTGAATTCCACAAAAAAATTATCCTTCTGAAATTTGATGGTATATCCTCCATTAATGAAGCTGAAAAACTGGTAGGAACCTCTATCTTTATTGAGAAAAGCAAGCTAAATCCCCTTTCTGAAGATGAGTATTATTGGTTTGAAATAATTGGGTTAAATGTATTTACTGACGAAGGTACCTTTCTGGGAAAGATAGAAAGGATCCTTCAGACGGGAAGCAATGACGTCTATGTTATTCGCAATAAGAAAAAAGAATACTTGATTCCGGCAATTGCTGAGGTGGTTACCAATATAGATGTTATAAAAAAGATAATGATTATCCATCCGTTAGAGGGGCTCTTTGAAGATGGTGAGATTTGATATCCTTACCTTATTTCCAAATATGTTCTCTTCACCGCTAAATGAAAGCTTATTAAAACGGGCACAAGAAGAAAAATTAATTAAGATAAAGGTTCATGATATCCGTGATTTTACATCAGACAAACACCATACTGCTGATGACTATCCTTATGGTGGTGGGCGGGGAATGGTGATAAAACCAGAGCCCATCATTATGGCTGTTGAAAAGGTGAGACCTCGCATTGGAGAATCAAAGGTTATCCTGTTAACCCCTCAGGGAAAGAGGTTTGACCAAAGATACGCTGTAAGGTTGTCAAAGCTCTCTTGCCTGATCATTATTTGTGGTAAATATGAGGGGATAGACGAGAGGGTAAGAGAGTATGTTGATGAGGAGATCTCAATTGGTGACTATATCCTTTCTGGTGGAGAGCTTGCAGCCATGGTATTGCTAGATGCCGTTGCAAGATTAATCCCTGGAGTTCTGGGAAATCCAAAGTCAGCAGAGGATGAGTCCTTTTTCAACTGGTTATTGGAATATCCACAATATACTCGCCCAAGGAAATACAAGGGGTTGAATGTCCCGGAGGTACTCCTTTCTGGCAACCATCAGGAAATCAACAAATGGCGGCACGCTCAGTCCCTTAAAAGGACACTTGAAAGGAGGCCGGATCTATTAGAAGAGGCAGACCTGTCTGATGAAGATTTAAGGATACTATCAGAGATAAAAGAAGAATTGGATTCAGGTAAGAGGTGGTAAAAATAACAAAAAGGGCAAATCTCTATTTAGCCTTGCTGCACTATCCTGTTTATGACAAAAACAAAAGGGTTGTTTCTACGGCATTGACCAATCTGGATATTCATGATATTGCAAGAGCAGCTATTACTTTTGGAATAGTCAAATACTATTTGGTAACCCCGTTCAGAAAACAACAGATACTGGCAAGAAGAATTCTTTCTCACTGGCTGACAGGTCCTGGTGCTGACTATAATCCAAAAAGAAAAGAAGCCCTGGAATTGGTTGCAATAGCCAATTCCCTGGAGGATGTCTGTGAAGATATCTATAGTCATCGAGGGTTTAAGCCAAAAACGATAATTACCGATGCCAAGCATTTAGAAAGGAGTATCGATTATCTAAATCTAAAGAAACTGATTGAGGAAGATTCTCAGCCGTATCTTTTATTATTGGGAACCGGGTGGGGGATAACTGAGGAGGTTATTAGGAATTCAGACTATGTCCTGGCACCTATTCGAGGCGATACTAACTACTATCATTTATCGGTCAGGTCAGCAGCAGCTATAATCCTGGATAGACTTTTAGGAATGAGATAGAGAAAATCGTAAATCGTGAGTCGAAAGTAGATCGAATAAAAGGGAGAAGAAGCAATTATGAATGGTACTATAGACCTTATTGAGAAAGAACACATAAACATTGATATACCAGACTTTCAACCTGGAGACACCGTTAAAGTCCATTCTAAGATTATAGAAGGAGACAAGCAAAGGATACAGGTCTTTGAAGGGGTCGTGATAGGTAGAAAGGGAGGAGGAAGCAGGGCAAGTTTTACTGTGAGAAAGGTCTCTTACGGTGTTGGGGTAGAAAGAATTTTTCCCCTCCATTCGCCTAGAATTGCCAAGATAGAGGTTGTTCGCAAAGGACGTGTCAGAAGGGCTAAGCTCTACTATCTTAGAAAACTGAGGGGCAAGGCTGCCCGTATCAAAGAACGGAGAATTTCATAATGATATCCATCTCTCATGTTGAACCGGAGAGAGAAATCTATGCAATGGGATATCAATTCGTAGCCGGAGTCGATGAGGCAGGTAGGGGGCCCCTGGCAGGGCCTGTAGTTGCTGCTGCTGTTATCCTTCCTGAGAACCATACTATACAAGGTATTGCAGATTCTAAGAAGCTATCCGCCAATAGAAGAGAAATATTGTTTAGTGAAATCTATAAACATGCTGAAGCAGTAAGCGTTGGTATTGTAGGTCAAAGAGAGATTGAAAGAATCAATATCCTTCAAGCTAGCCTAAAGGCAATGCAATCAGCCGTAGCTGCCTTAAATTATCAAGTCGACTATATCCTGGTCGATGGTATTCATTTTATTCCCACCCAGATTCCCCAATCAGTCATAAAAAAAGGTGATACAATTAGTCCTTCCATTGCTGCCGCATCCATAATTGCCAAGGTTACCAGAGACAGAATAATGGTTGAATACCACAGCATATATCCTCAGTACAATTTTGCCAGGAACAAAGGTTACGGGACAGAAGAACATAGGCAGGCAATTAAAAGATCCGGGTGCTGTGAAATCCACAGAAGAACATTTAAAGGTGTAAAAGAGTATTTAACTCGTGAATCGGAAGTCGTAAATCGTGAATGGGTAGACAATGACTGAAGAAAGGGTCTCCTTAGGTAAAAGGGGAGAAGAAATCGCCGTTTCACACTTGAAGGGGTTGAAATATAAGATTATTGAGCAAAACTATACGTGTAAGTTTGGAGAGGTGGATATTATAGCAAAAGACAAAAAGACTCTTGCTTTTATCGAGGTGAAGACCAGATCATCACTGGAGTATGGTCATCCCGGCCAGGTAGTAAATAAAAGAAAACAACACCAAATTTCCAAGGTGGCTTTGAACTATATAAACAAAAATGACCTGCAGAATATGGATGCCCGGTTTGATGTGGTGGCAGTTCAGATTTCTGAAGAGGGAGAGAAGGTAGAGTTGATAAAGAACGCCTTTGAGCTTAGCTCCCGTTACTCGTAAGTACGACTCACGATCTTATCTATAATACTGCTGGTAGAAGCCCCTTTTATTTCAGGTATGCGAACGACTTTCCCTCCAGCAGATTCAACGACCTCTCTGCCGATTATGGCATCTTTTCCCCAGTCTCCGCCTTTGACAAGGACATCGGGTTCCAGAAGAGAGATTATATTTAAGGGATCCGGCTCATGAAATATTACAACAAAATCCACACATTGCAATGCAGATAGAACCTCTGCCCGTTCTTCTTCAGGGATGATGGGTCTTTTATTCCCCTTTATAGTCCTCACAGACTGATCACTGTTTACAGCCACTATCAAAATATCTCCGAGTTTTTTAGCCTCTTCAAGGTATCTGGTGTGGCCTACATGAATCAAATCAAAACACCCGTTCGTAAAAACGATCCTTTTACCCTCTTTTTTTACCCTCTCTACAACTTTCTTCAGGTCCTCTTTGCCTTTAATCTTTTTTTTCAAATGAACGACCTGCCTGTACAAATATTTGCTAATCCCTGGTTATCTCCCGCCATGTCTTTTTAGTAAGAACCCAGTTCTGAGTGGCACCGGGCATTCCCGGAGGGAGGTTCGATGCTAATGAGGGGACTTGCCATAGCCTGGGGACCTGGGCAGTTATATTAAAATTTTGACAGACAATCGTGCCAGCCAGTTCGTTCTGTTTGTTGCTGGTAACTGTACCAGAACTGTAGTAAGCTCCTGTTAACAGCTTGTTAGCACTTGAGGGCAGAGTCATATTCCCTGTACTCACAACACCAAGAGCATTTGTGGTTGGATAGGATGCTGCTGTTTCAGGCAGGACATGACCATCGATATTGGTCGTCCCTGTCACGTATATAGTCCCTTTTCCGGCATATGTTATATCGTCACTTATGTTCAGGGATGATACCTTGACTATCCCGCTTATAGTAAGTACCTTTGTCGATGAATTAAAAGATATGGAGCCATTCGCATCACTTTGATTGATATCAGGATAATACCATGTCGGCCCCACCTTGTACTTCCCTGTCAACTCCAGCGCACCGGCTATCAGACCTTTTGGTGTAGGTGCACCGTCACTTTGTGTTGTACCTGTTAAGTTTTTTGAGTTGGCATCCATCCAGGTCGTGTCAATGCTCGGCAATGTTATATTATAATCTTCCAGGTCATATGCCTCTGCATAATTCACACCTTTGTCAGCATAGAGGTTCTGACCTGCCCCTGCATTATTTCCGCCGAGTATATCGTCATTCACACCGTCACCGCCTGAATCTGCCCCGGTTGTTACGTATATCCCTTTAAACGGACTTGACGATTCCCCTATCGTCCCACTTCCTAGGGTCATGTCGACCCGCCCGTTCTTAACCCTGAATTTTGCATCCAGATCAGAGGTGGTGCCGCCGGCAATCTTGCCTGCGAGTGTTGTATCCATACCTGTATTGCTGTTTCGGCAGTAGCCTGTCTGGTTGTTGAAAACCGTAGCAGTAGCAGCGAGACCGTTGCCCAGTAAGTGAATGGAGCCGGCGATTACAACACTTCCTGTAACAGGAGCACTGCCGCCGCCTCCCCCGGCAAAGATTGCATTATTCCAGGGCGAGATGTTCTCAGCCGAAAGGTATCTTTCCAATGTCACTGTAGATGAGTTTGGACCTGTTCCGATGGATCTGACAAGGACAATTGCGGATTCGTAATTGGGCGTAGTTCCGTAGTTTTTAAACTGGATAGTATAGGAGCCTGCGCCGAATGAAATGTTGCTGAGTACATTATAAAAAGCAGTGGAACTGGGTGTTATGGTTATGGTGCCTGATGTTGCTGCAAAACTGGAGTTGGCGATATTCTGGTCCGTACTCAGATCATTGATAAGCTCTGCCTCGGCTCTTGTCAGCCCGGCTTCAGCAATATAAAGTGCCTTTGTGCTGGAAAGGGTGTTGCCTGCTATCTTTGTATCTGTACTAGATGTGATGATTCCTGCAATCCCGAGTAGTGATAAGAGCGTCAAAAACAAAAGGGCTACAACCAGCGCTATCCCCTTTTCGTCTTTCAACAACATTGGAATTCTATCCATTATTATGACCTCCTACTCTTCTTATACTGGTTATAGTCTACTCATCCATTTAACTCAGAAGTAGAGATCCTTGATTTATTTCATTGAAATGATGTTATCTTCGAAATCATCAACTTTAACAGCAAGAACCCTTCTAAAAGCCTTTACTACCTCAGGGTGAAATTGTTTTCCTGATCCGTTTTCAATCTCCTCAAGTGCCTGTCCAGGAGTCTTTCCTGCACGGTAAGACCTGTCAGAAGTAATAGCATCATATGCATCAGCTACAGCTACAATGCACGCCCCTAATTTAGCTTCACCCGTCAGCGAACGCTCACCATCACTGTAAATATCTTTATACCATCTGTGATGGATTAGTACTATAGGAACGGCTTCCTTGAGAACATTCCCCACGCTGTTCAAAATCTTTGCCCCTTTTTCTGAATGGGTTTCAACCTCCTGTTTCTCCTCTCTATCCAGAGAGGCAGCCTTTCGAATCAGGTCCATACTGATGTCAACCTTTCCGATATCATGCAGAAGGGCAGCAGCCTTGATATTTTCAACCTCAGCCATGGAAAGCTCCATAACAATAGCTATCTCTGTAACAATATTAGAAACCCTTATAGAATGTCCTTTAGTGTAACGGTCGGTAGATTCCAGATATTTAGAGAGAATTTCCAAAACACCTATATAGGCATTTTTAAGATCCTTAATCCTTTGCTCCTTGTCCTCGAACAGGGTGCCAACAATGTAGCTGGTTAACATGAGAAATGAACCCCATACTGTGAGGTTTATTATTATATCAAAATCCTCCCTGGCATGAGAGAAAAACTGAGGAACAGCTATGTAAAAGATGCCCATTAAAAGTATGCAAAATAAAGCGAACAGGACGGCAGTTCTGCGGCCAAGGAAAAAACCAGCGAGCAAAACCGGGAGGTAATAGAAGTTCAGGAAAGCCATTTTCTGAAAGACAAGGTAGTGTACGAATAAAACGGCAACCAGTATAATAAGGATTAATACCCGTTCAAAGTTATTTAAAATGTACCTTTTTAGTTTTTCCATATTGCATCTACTTCTCTTCTGAATAGAATGCTATACTATATCGGTTCAGTTGAATCTCCTTTTGTCCTTATCTTATTACTCCAGGTTTCTTGCTATTATATTCGAGGTTAGTGTCATTCGGTGGTAGCCATCACCGGTGTAATTAGGGTCTTTACTTCTTGTCCTGGCGGTTATGGAAAGATTTACTGTGGGTGTTGTAAAAGTCACCTGTAAATCCTCAACATTTACCGCAATCTCTTCATTGCCGCTTCCTGTATTTTCGTCCCTTTCTATGGTTACACTTGTACTATCAATGGTATATGTCACCCTCTTAACCAGGTAGACATTGGCGCCAGCTGAAAATGCATTTGTAGTTCCCTGATTTCCAGTCTGAATCGGGTTTGTATCAATGGTTAAAACGGCTCCTGAAATACCGGTCACCTTGGCATTTTCAAGCTCTCCTATGAAGATGTCGCTCTTGGTTGTGGTATTAAATTTACTTGCTTCAGCAGATGACTGGAGGGTAATGGTGGTACTGCTTGCAGCAGCAGCAGATCCCAGTTTGCCAGGCGGGGGATCAATGCATCCGACGACAGTAAGGGTATCCGGGTTTCCTGTGCCCCCGTCTGTAACACTTATGCCTTTGTAAGTGATGCCCGAAGTACCGTTGATCGTTGTCCAGCTCGGCTGACCAAGCCCTGCCATACGGATGTGCCTTGATACAATATCCATAGCTACCCTGGCATTCTGCTGCATATCCGAAACCTGTTCCTGCACCGTGTACGTCGTGCTTTGAGAAATATACAGATTGTATATTGAGACCAGAAGAATGCCTGCTATTGCAAGGGCAATCATAATTTCTATCAAAGTAAAGCCCAGCTCTTTCTTGCGTACAGACAACATTACATCACTCCCTCTATAATTCAGACCATAGACTTCAGACTTTAGACCCCAGACTTTTCTATATAGGAAATTAGCCCTTGTAGTGTTCTCAAACCTCCTTGAGCTTTTGTCAATAATTCTTCATATCTATTGGGATCTAAATATTCCAATTCCTTCTCTTCCCTTCAGTCTAATATCTGAAGTCTATGGTCTAATGTCTGAATCATATTTACTGCCTTATTATGGTGGACAGAGCAACAAAATGGTTTATGGAATCATTCCAGCCAACAATGACCGTCACAGTCTTCGTCCCGGAAGCAGGGGTATCTGATGCAACATTCCAGACCCTTTGTGGGGATAGACTTATGGTTACAGTTTGACCAGTCGCATCATTGGGATAACCATCGCTATGGTCCGGACTGGTGAATAAGGTGGTATCTGAATGAATATCCGTGCTGATGTCAGCGGTATTGCTGTCAGTATCATCGAGTTGAGCATCAGTATACGAGAGGTTTCTCAACTCTTCCAGCTTGTCCTGAGCCAGGACCGTTGCGTCAGTAACTTTATTCCCAAAGGTATTGCTCTTTATCACATATACCGTCATCTCTGCCAGGGCGAGCAGTCCTATAGATAGGATTGTTATCGCTATCAATATCTCAAGCAGGGTAAAGCCCTTCTGGCTTCTGGCTTCTGGCTTCTGGCTTCTCATTTTACCTCCATGGCGGACTGCTGCCTGAATCATACTTCCATAGTTTAATTCTGCCTGTCTGTATCACAGTAATGGCTCTCTGTCTGTCTCTTCTGCTGCCGGCAATGTCTTCGGTCGGGATCAGGTAAATGCTTCCATTCTTGTTTGCTGTGCCGTTCGGTTCAAAAGTCTCGTTTGAGCTGCTAAACGTTATTGAACTTGATATCGCAGTACCACTGGTTCCAGTCTCACCAGCTACATAACCAAATTGTATGCCTTTGTACTTTGTATCCACATCTACCGTCTTTACCAATTCAGAAGTCTCAACCCCTGCAGTACTGAAATCATTATCGCCATCATCATAAATACTATACTCATAGGTGGTCGTATCAAATGTAATCACATAATCGTTTCTCTCTGAAACTGCCTTCATTCGAGCCAACTGCATCTCAGAGACCAGGTCCCTGGCGGCTGAATTTACTCTTATGGTAGGAATCCAGCTTATTATATTAGGAATGGCAATAGCAGCGGTTACACAAACGATTCCGACGACTACTATTAACTCTATGATCGTAAAACCGGACACGTCTCTCCATCTCTTAGGCATCAGAACCCCTCATTAGTTTATGCTGAAAGATGAAAATTTTTGGTATTATTCTACAGCAAATCTTATACCAAATACAAGGGTATTTGGCAACCTTGATTCCTTGACCTTATTTACAAATACAGATAATGTCCTAGTATAATATCTCCCCAAAAAATATAGATTATAGCACCAATGGCTAAGAATGGGCCGAAAGGTACAGCGTATCTACGGTCTCTCTTCTCTTTAAGCATTACCGCCAAACCCACCGATGAGCCAAACAGTGAGCCTAAAAAAATAGTCAATAATACCCCTTTTATACCCAGAAATGCCCCAATCATGGAGATGAGTTTTATATCGCCAATACCCATGCCTTCTCTTTTAGCCACAAGCTTATAACCCATCGCTACCAGGAAGAGTCCTCCCCCCCCGGCAGTAATACCTATTATGGAATCCGTGAAGGTTATCCCCGGCAAAAAAAGAGAAGCTGTAAAACCCACAATTATACCTGGAAGAGTAATAACATCGGGTATGATTTGGTGATCCAGGTCTATAAAGGTTATGACGAGCAATGAGGCGCTGAAAGTCAGATATACAAAGTAGCTAAGAGAAAGCCCAAACTTTAGAAATAGTGCCAGAGAAAGTAAACCGGCAAGCAGTTCAACGACAAGGTACCTGAAAGATATAGGTTCCCCGCAGTTACTACATTTCCCCCTTAGAAAAATGAAACTCAGAATTGGGATATTATGATAGAATTTTATGGGGTTATGGCAGTTTGGACAATAGGAGAAAGGAGATATTATTGATTGTTTTTTAGGGAGACGGAATATACATACATTCAGGAAACTACCAATGACAGTTCCAAAGATAAAGGGGATAAGGTATCCGATGATAAAAGACATTTTTCCTCCATGACCTCAAAACGAGAAGAAGCCCGGGACACATATTAGAAGCACCCCTAATAAGGCGACTATCAATCCTGCAGGGGTAAAGACAGCACCGATTATATTAAACGGCTTTCTGGCATAGTAAGCAGCCCAAAAACCCCAGCCAATCATTAAAATGCCAACAATCACCATTGAAATATAAATGACTAA
This sequence comes from Thermodesulfobacteriota bacterium, assembly GCA_040757775.1. Taxonomy (NCBI): domain Bacteria; kingdom Pseudomonadati; phylum Thermodesulfobacteriota; species Thermodesulfobacteriota bacterium. The sequence continues at coordinate 69,151 of JBFLWQ010000014.1, read as the reverse complement.
CATTTCGCTTCTGACTCCTGACTTCTGATTTCTGAGTCCTGTTCTATGCCCTCATCATCCCTGCTATCCATAAGGCATAGAAGATTATTATAAGCCCACCCCATAACAATGCCCGTTTTCCATTGAACCCCTTTTCACCGGTGAATACACGAAAGATGAAACCAATAGTGCAACTTATCCAGCCTATAAAACCAATCTCCAGAAATATTGACCAGAAAACATTGGGTGCATAATCCTTCTTCAATATCTTGAGGGATTCGGCTTTCCTCTGTCCGAAGGTTTTCCCCCTGTCCTCTTTTGAATAAGTCTCCTTTTTGGCTACCAGAGAGGATATCTTATCATTACATCTCTCTATCCATTCAGGATAAGGAGTATAAAAGCTTCTCACGGAGTATAAGCTGCTTCGAAGTTCCTGATATGCCTTTAAGGCAAGGTCGTCCTCTCCCTTTCCTTCGGCTTTATTGCCAATTTCCCAGAGACGTTCAGCTGATCTGGAGACATATTTGTTGAAAGGGGTATACCATTGGATTGATCTCTGGTAATGAGCAATAGCGGCTTCAATATCCCCTTTTCCAAATGATTTTTCTCCCTTTTCATATTCCTTTATGGATCCTGAATATACCTTTATAAATACCATCACGATCATTATGAGCACTAGTGCCGATATCCCAATGACCCTTTTTTTTACATCTCTATTTATCATTCGTATCCATCCACTTTAAGTCCCTCGAATCCTTGACCCCTTGAACCCCTGTTATTTTCTTTTATTTGAAATCTCTCCTTTGAAAGATCACCATGGACAAAAGCAAGGTTATCAATATATACAAAACCCCGTAAAGCATGGCAAAGGATAGATACTCCCAGTTTACAAGTACTTGATGAACTATTCTCCCCTTAATATTAAAATTATCCAGATTCGGTAAAGAATAGTATATAAATGCCGTAACATATTTAATCATGGTGCTTTCGGATTCGACTACGAAGGCAAGCAGGTCACGAGACAGATGTCCTACTATATATACAGCCAAAGTGAATAACCCGCTTAAAACAGGGGTAGAGAAAGATGAAAATAAAATTGCAAGGGCAGTTATGGTCATCAATTCAAAGAAGATCAACAGGATTGCTTTAAGGATCGAAGGATCTATATGACCCTCATAAGATAAGACCAGGAGCAGAAGACCGAAAGACATGATAGCAACCTCTACCAGCAAGGTCAAGATCAGACCAAGGTATTTACCAAGCAGGAATTGGTAACGATGGACAGGTTTTGCAATAACAGTATAAATTGTCTTTTTATCGATCTCTTTATAAACCAGGCCAACCCCAACAAATATGGCAATCAGCAAGCCGAATATAGAGATACTTGCCAATCCCATATCTTTTATAATCTTAATGTTTTCGCCGATAGTCAATCTGCCCAACAGGGTTGATCCCCCAATCATCAAAAGCGCAAAGAATAAAAGGCTGTAAAGCACCTTATCCCTGATAGCTTCCCTGAAGGTGTTGACCATAATAGCCCTTATTTTCATAAGACAATCCCTCTGTTTACCTTCTCAACAAGATACTCTTCCAACGTTTTTCTTCGAGGTGTTAAAGATAGCAATCTGCCCCTGTTTTTTTCGATAATTCTCAATACCCTTTCCTTATTTTCCTCGCCATCAACCATAATTAACATCTTTTCGTCCCTTAAGGTTACCTTTTCTGTAATAGTTCTGATTTCCTCTATAATATTCTCTTCCAGGCGGGACATAACGATCTCTATTGATTTTACCTCGGGTATTAAAAGGCTGTCCAGGCTTCCTACATCTGTCAACTTTCCATTAGTCAGTATCCCGACTCTGTCACATAGCATCTCTACATCTGATAGTATATGTGACGAAAATAAAATGGTCTTTCCGTCTTCTTTCAATTGAAGGATAATTTCCTTAATCTTTGCTCTTCCAATAGGGTCTAATCCTGACATGGGTTCATCAAGCAGTAAAAGCTTTGGGTTGTTGATCAGTGCCTGAGCAATGCCTATTCTCTGTAGCATCCCCTTGGAAAATCTTCTAAGCTGGATATCCTTTACATGCCTAAGCTCAACCAGATCAAGGAGTTCGTCCACATTTTTTTCTATCTCTCTATTTCTCATGCCAAAAAGTTGTCCATAAAAATATAGAAACTCTTTTGCTGTAAGATAATCATAGAAATAAGGTCCTTCCGGAAGAAAACCGATGTCCTTCTTAATAGCTACGTCTCTGATGTCTCTTCCGAGTACCCATGCATTTCCGGAAGTGGGATATATAAGCCCTGTAAGTATCTTTAAGGTGGTTGTTTTACCGGCACCATTAGGTCCTATATATCCAAAGATTTCTCCCTCTTCGACCTCCAGATTCAGGTTATGAAGTGCGCTTACCTTCTTCATTGTAAATCCTGTCCTGAATTCCTTGGACAGCCCTTGAGTCTTAACCACTATCAATTAGCATTTTCCTCCTTCTAGCAATTCATAACGACAACAGCGCACTTAAGTGTGCTGTTTAAAGGGACGTTCCAATACTACTTTGAACCGCTTATAATCTCTCTTATCTTTTTTTCAATGTTTTTTCTCACCCGTTCATCATTGGTACTGTTATATACCATGGTTAGAAACTCTACGCCCAATTCAGGGGTATGGGCTTTAGTATAAAAGGTTGCGGCTAAACCAGGTAAAAAGTCAGGACGGTTGGGCAGCAGTGAAGCCTTTTCTATGTAGTGAGCTGCAAGTTTATAGTCATTGAGATAGTAAAAATGAATAAAGCCTAAAAGAAATGGCAGTTTCCATTCTTTAGGATGGTTTTCAATACCCTTTTTGAGTAAGGCAACACTCTCCTTTATCTGGTTTGCTTCAATTGAGAGTATTATCCCTCCAAATTCATAAGCATATTCAAACCTGGGGTCCAGAGTTGTGGTAATATCCAGAATGTGGTAGAGCCAATTATACTGCTTGTCTGTAAGGTAATGTCCCCCAAAATAGGTTACTGCCTTGATCCAGAGTAAATCGGCTAACAATTCATCGAAACCAAGTGCGGCTGGTTTGATAAATTTCCCTGACGGCAGGTACTTTAAGTCTTCAATTGTTCTCGTTTCCAGTTTAATACGATCTATCCTTTGCTGGAGTGAGTACATTGAGATAATTATCCCTATAAGGGAAAAAATAAGAATGGGTATCCTAATGCCTTTCCTTATTTTCATAACAGATTTCAATTATTTTCCGTCTTCAGGATAAGAGGTTTAACCGTGTTTTGCTGCTTTTCCTCTAAATAGTTAACCAGAGACTCCATGGATTCAAGTTGTATATTGTCCTGTTCTTTCAGGTAACCCAATAATTCTTCATAGAAATTTAGGTTTCTGATGATAATGCTGGGATGAGTATTGATTACTGTCAAACCCCCTACAGCGTTTACGTCAGCGATTACATGTTTTGAAACCCTCAGGGCTTCTTTTTCAGAGAGTCTACGGTCTCTAAAGAGAAAGGTATCGTCTATGGTCAAAGGAATTTCCCATATTCTTAAAAATGGATAACGATAAGGGAAACAGACCTCTATGCCATGATAAGGACCGTTGGTTACGAGTAAAGAGGTATCATATTTAAAACCAAGATCGTTTAGTACTTCAATCAGGTTTCTGCTAAAACAAAAGGCCGGGGCTCTGTAACCACTTACATTTACATTTAACCCCTTCATTGCGGTTCTCAGTCTGTTTTCTATATATCTCTTTTGCCTGTATCCAAAGGCTATGTCATGGTCATATCCATGAAGCCCGATATTATGACCCATATCTATTATTTCCGAAAGCAGGCTTTCTTCTAATCTATAGTCTCCGTAAACCAGCAGATTGAATGTAGATTCTATCCCATATCTATTATCCAGCCTTGCAACTTTTAGAAGGTTCCTGTAGCCTGCCGAATAGTCAACGTCATGCGTCATACAGAGGGCAGAACTTTTCCCATCCCATATATACCTTTTGATTCCCATTTTGCCCTTCAATTGTTCTATTATCTGAACCAGCCTGCACTGTCCGATGCCTTCGGAGCGTATCCCTTTTAGGCTTCTAATCCCTTTTAAAATAGTAGTTACAGAATAACGTAGCTTGGAGGGAGTCCTTCTTAGTAATGGAGATACTAACTTTCTGGTGACTTTTTGGAAAGAGGATAGCCTGTTTTCCAAAAGCAACTCTTTCATCAATGTTAGAGTTGATGGGGCAACCACTCCCTCCAGTGTTTTTTCTTCTGCCTGAAGCCAGAAAGATAGTATTTGTATCAGATATTGTTCAAGATGGTCCATTCTTTTTCACCGCTTAGCTAACGATATGCCATTCTATCTTCTCTTCCCTAGGATAAATTGTTCGTGAAAGAGCTGCATTTCCTCTCTTATTAAAAAGATTAGTAAAATCTTCCCTGGGGAAGCCTTCCAAACTGAAAAGTTCTTGAGGCTGGAAGAATTCCTTTGACTGTCCGTACATGGTTGTGAATTTGGAAAGGGCGTCAAGATAAAGAAATTTTAAACTCTTTTCACGTATTACATGATCAACAATTATTATCTTTTCATCATAAAACTGTATATCCCTTTTAAATCCAACAGGGAAGGAACTGCTTTTTGTTATAAGTATCTGGCGCAGTTTTTTATATATAAACCTTCTAACAGATGGAAGTTTGGAGATTACTGAGAGAACAATCCTTGACAGAAACAGCTTACATGAGGTAAGGCTGGCCTGATTTATCCTGTGTAAGTTCCCTTTTATGGATATGAGCCTTTTGTTTTCATCATAGTCTATTTTATAATCCGGGTCCAGCCATTGGCTGCTTACTACCGTGCTGTTTGAGAGCCTTCCAACAAGTCCACAGTCGTCTAAAAGCAACCTTGACTGGCTGCCATTTCTTGTGTAAATTCTGATTGTTCCTCCTTTCCCGGCTCCTACCACAGAGTAAAATGCATCGTTGTTTATAACAAGGGTCTTGGAAAAGGGGAAATACCTGATTCCCTTCTGATAATGAGGGATGGGTTCGGTTTTCTTTCTGGGCTTATAGTTTTCATAGGCTTCAAGATAGGAATGGTTGTTTACACAAAGGTATAAGCCGTCAAGGGTAGCAGAGTCTATTATTGCCTTCTCTTTCAAACCATTCAACACAAAATCCCCGATCGTTCCTGCCAATGGGATTCTGTCTGCCAGTATCTCAAAGCCGCCTGGTATAACAAATTCGTTATTCCGGCTTGCATACTCTCCACCTGAGGTAAAATTTGGATGGAAAAAGTAACTCACGTACTCGATTAATCTCTCCAGAGGTTCCAGCAGATATTCCTTCCCGGTTTTTTGATAATACTTGGCAAGGTAGTCAATAGTAACTGTAGAGTAACCAATATCTCCACCGCCATATTCATAGAAATAGCCGTCCGGGGTTTGAGTAGTAAGAATCCTGTCAATTTTAGCTTGAGAATCAACAAGATACTTGTTGTCTTGTGTAATCAGATAGATGTTATAAAGGGCCATGGCTGCCCCCGCCATCTGGTTTGTAACCTCCATGTCATCACATCTGACCATCCAGTCTCCTGCCTTTTTGAACATACTGTACAGGCTTTCTTTGGTTCTGTTGTCCATTTCATCCTCCAGCAGCAAATATGCCTCCGAGACTGAATATACAGGAAATGCCACTACAGCAAGACTCCAGATGTTTGGATAAAAATGACTGAAGCTGCCGTCTGCGTTCTGTATCTTTGCTAAAAACTGTATTGCGGCAATTGCCCATTTTTTTACCCTTCGGTTATTGAAGTATACGCTGTGTGGATAGTTGTTCTTATATGCCATGGCAAGAGAAAGGGCAGCGGTCTGAAAGGATGCCCCTGGAAAGTCTATCATTCTGTACTGCCAATATGGACGATCAAGGCATCCATAGTTGAGCGAAAATTCTTTGCGATCCATCATGCTGAGCAAGCGGGGGATCTGCCCTATGGCTGTCTCTGCATATATATCATGTTCGTTTTTTACACCTGTCATAATTAAACCTGTAACTTACTGCGTTGTATTTTTTCCCGCTGTTATCAAAGCCAACGAACCGGACCTGGATCTTCTAACCTTTTGAAGATCGAATATCTTTCTCAAGATTGTAAGAAAAAAGCTTTTCCTACCCATTGCATGTAAGAAAGTTGTCCCTCCAGACGCCCTGTATTGTAAAAACAGGTGAAAAATATCCTCAAAAATTGGGGGGAACAAACAAAACCTCTCAACGACAACCTTGAACCCGCTATTTTCCAATTCAGTTTTGATAGTTTTTGAGTTAAGAGGTTTGTAAGGCCCAAAAAATGAGAATATGGCTGACTTCTTCACATTATCACCGAAGATTTTGCTCATTACCATGTAAAAAAGGTTGTAAAGGGATCTGCTTTCTCTAGTTAATATAAGAAACCTGCCGTCATCTCTTAGCACCCGTTTGATTTCTTTAAACAGTTTTCCGTAATCTCCGGTCGGGATACGCTCCAGCTTGAAAAGACAGGTCGCAGTGCCTATGGACTCATTCTCAAGTTCTATAGAACCGTCATATATCAAATGTTCAACTTCATGTTCTGTAGCATTCTTCGTATAAATGGACGTCTGTTCGGACAGATTTAATGAAAAGAGTTGGGCTTCCATAGGAAAGAGGTTCAGTAATGAACCGTCATAAGAGAAGACATCTAAGATGGCATCTGAAACACCACTTAACAGCTTCTCAATAAAGGCTTTTTCATGTCTGTTTACCACATCTACAGGATGTCCCAATTCAGTTTTTCGACAGAAAAATCGTTGGTATTCCCTTATGCTTTCAATAGTCCATTTATTTGGATCATGGTAAAAGGTGTTTTGCTGTTTTTGAAAAAAGGATTCTCTGTGTACTACCTTATCCAGCGGTTTTCTTGGAGGAGGATTCAGTATAGTCTTTTTAGGGTAACCGAAAAGGCTGAAACAGACGATGACCTGGTCATCCGGAATAGCCAGTATATCCTTAACTACCCGTTCTTTACCAATACTATCCAGCCACAGGGAACCCAGACCCAGAGCAAATGCTGTCAGAAAGGTGTTTTGTATGGCAACTGCCATAGAGGTATAAGCCTCTTTTAAGTTCTGGTTATGATAGGTATTTACCACCAGTAACGGTGCCTTTAGTATCAGAGAGGAACTACCGGCTTCACTCACCAGTCTTTCCCTTGTCTCCTTACTCTTAACAACAATAAAGTTCCACAACTGTTCGTTGCAGGATGAAGGCGCCCATGTACCTGCCTCCAGTATCTTTTCAAGAATCTCGTCAGGTATATCCTTGTCCATGTACTTTCTGATGCTTCTTCTTTTCAGAATTGCCTCAAAGATGTCCATCAGTTTTATTTGCTCCAATAGATACTTCTTCACGTTTCAGGGTAGACTAATCAGCCTTTAAAGGTCTTTGCATCCAGAATACAAATCCTATTATAACCATTAGAACGGATATAGACAAATGAAGGAGAGAAAAGGCTACAGCCTTTTCTGCGCTTAATCCCAGTTCAGAAAACATTAGTATTAAAGCTGCATCTCTCGTCCCGATACCTGCAATTGATATAGGGAGTACTGCTGCTATAGAAGCTACTGCTATGCTAATTGTTGCATTTAAAAATGATATATCTATATCAAGGGACAGTACCAGGATATAACTAAGGATAAAAAAGATTGACCATCTTGTCAGGGTTAATACAGAGAGCCATATTGCATCTCTTCCTTTAAATAATCTAAGATCATCCAATAGATTGTTTACCTTAATACTGTCTTTGTACTTCTCTGGAACCAGGCTATCGGTTATCCTTGCCAATAGAGTGCTGCCTCTCTTTCGGCAGCAGGTGATATATAAAACCATACCAGCTATCAGCATTGATAAAGTTAAATAGAATAATGAGTTTAAGGAATCTTTAAAAAAAACAGCCATACCTGCTATCCCAAATACCAGTAGAGCAATAAAGTCGAAAACCTTATCTCCAGCTACACTTATAAGCGACCTTCGGACAGAGAACTTTTCCTTAGCCAGATAGAGCACTTTAATGAAATCTCCCAATTTCCCAGGGGTTAGTAACCCTATATATAACCCTATGGAATAAACTGCAAAACAGTCTTTCAGGCTGTACTTTATGTTCAGGATGCTCAGAATCTTTTGCCACCTTATTGCACTTAATCCAACAACCGGTAATGTTAATGCCAGCCCTCCCAAGTAATAGAAAAGGTTTGTGATGAGAAATGCCTCTATGATTTTAGAAAAATCTATTCTGGTAAGGATAACAATAAATATAAGGGCACCTATTAACCTTACTATGCCTTTGTTTTGAAGTAACCCTTTTATTGTCAATTCCTTCCATCCTTTCTACCTCTGTCTGGAAAGGCCTGCAAATTGTGTCAAGTAGCTCATTCTGTTCATGGCTTTTAGAAACCATTTAGGATTTGTGCGAATAACTGAGCAGAAAAGCTGCCATAAGATACGAGGATTAGTGTAAAAACGCCTGGCTGCTTCCCTGCATTTTCGTTCCAGGAATTCCGGTGGCAATCTTGAAAAATGTCCATGTTGTTCCATAGACCAAATAGCAGAGCCTGGTAGTACTGAAAGGGTGTAAAAAGCGGCAAAAGTCGGTCTAACCTTAATCGCATAACGGATTGACTCTTCTATGCTTTCTTCTGTATCGCCTGGCAGCCCAAAAATGAAAGCTGTGTTGTTGTTGATGCCTAACCTCTTGGCAATCCCGATTAAGTTAGCAAGTGATTCGGGTTCTTTGGGGCTGCGATTTATATTCTTGAGAATCCTTGCCGATGCAGACTGAAGCCCGGTAGTAATAGAAGTGCAGCCTGCCTGTCGCATCAAGGGCAAAATATCTTTCCGGCTTCCCTTGAAACTGAATGGATGGAGGATACAACGCCACTTGAGATCATACTTGCGGTCTATAAGGCTCAAGCAAATACTACGCGCCCATTCGTCATTGTTCCATCCCCAGATGTCATCTTGAAAAGTGATATATCGTACACCTTTTTCCTTGACGAGATAGTCTATTTCATTCATAACATGCTCTGGAGAGCGATAACGGAGCTTATTTCCCCAAATCTTATGTGAAACACAGTAAGTACAGTTAAAAGGACATCCCCGGGAAGCCATGATTGAGGTATAGGGAGTTTTCATATCAAAAACATGGAAATCGTAGTAGCAGTTCAAATCATACTTATCCCATGCAGGTATAGGCAGTTCATTAAGGTCTTCAATCAACTTCCGGGGAGGAGTGTGAATAATCTGACCATCTTGACAGTAAGCAAGACCTTTTATGCTGTCCAGCTCTCGCTGTCCACGGCAATATTCTAACAGTTCGATAATGGTCCTCTCTCCTTCACCTATGCAAAAGGCATCTGCACCAGCGGTCAGGTAGTCATCAACATTAAAGATATCCGGGCCGCCAATGAGGATTTTTTTGTCTGACAAGTTTTTTACCAGGAAACGAACAAAATCTATTACTCGTTCTTTGATAGTCGTGGCAGCATAAAAACCAATGAAAACAGGGCATTCCTCATTTACTTTAGCCATGAGATGATCAAAGGTGCAGTCGTTGAGAGTCAAGTCGAGTATCTCAACATCAACCTGATGCTGTGCCAGGGCAGCGGCTAAATAAGCAAACCCTATCTGTACCTCTCGCTTAAATGCGTAATCCCGTTTACTGGCCAGTGTATAGCTAAAATCCTCTTGTCCAACATGTATAAGCAATGCCTTCTCCATAGGTGTCTTTTTTCCTATCCTATCCTCTGAATTTTCAGTTTTCCCCCTCTATGCTCGTTTCCATTCCCAAATGCGCCTGAACAAGCCAAACGCCCCTCGAACATATGCCATAAATTCAGAAAAGGAACCAAGATTAAATAGGATCCGTATTATCTGTTTAGGGCGAAGGTAAAAGCGGAGATATGCCTTTACAGTTAACTTCTGTAAATCTGATTTACTCAGGTTTTCTGAGACAAGTATCGGGTTAATGCCTTTTGGGAAAAAATCGTCCCAAACTGTAACGTTTCCGTATCTGGGCTTGTAATGGGTTTCATATAGCTCAGTTCCAGGAAATGGAGTAATGCGATTAAATGAAGCTATCACAGGATTTAACTCTATAGCAAATTTGATGTTTTCTTCGACTGTTTCTTTAGTATCTCCAGGGCTGCCAATCAAAAACGCAGCAAGGGTCTTAAATCCAAGTTCGTTACTGATCTTTAGTGCATTTCTTGCCTGATCAGCATTTGCCCCTTTCTTGATATTTTTTAATATTTTATCGTTAGCTGACTCCACTCCATATAGCAGGCTAAAACACCCGGCTTCTTTCATAAGCAGAAGCAAGTCTCTTGAAACTGTATTTACACGGGCAAAACAGTACCAGATAATGTTATAATTCCTTTTTATTATCATCCTGCATATCTTTTCTACTCTTTTCTTATTAATGGTAAAGGTGTCATCTACAAACACAAAATGTTCTATGCCATATGCAGTAATAAGGTGCTCTATCTCTGATATTACGTATTCAGGGCTATGAGCACGGAAGCCTCTTCCCATAGTCAATTTGGTGGCGCAGTAGGTACACCGTGCCGGGCATCCACGACTTGTAAGCATGGTTGCAAACCTCTTTCCCCGGTCTAAGTGTACCTGAGATCGATATCTAGACAGGTCTACCAGATCCCGGGCAGGAAAGGGTATACTGTCCACGTCTTCAATTAAAGGGCGTGGTAAAGTTCTCTTTACAGTTCCATTATCCCTGTATACGATACCAAGAACACTTTCTAAATGGGGTTTAGGTTTATCAAGTTCCTGGGACAGTTCAACCATTGTCTTTTCCCCTTCTCCTACGACTACAATATCAAACTCCGGATAGTTTTCCATTATCTCCATCGGTACTCCGGAAGCATGTACCCCTCCAAGAACCACAGCAATCCCCATCTCTCTTTTTATGAGCTGTGCTATTTGACAGGCGCCCTTAAAGTTAGGGGTAGCACAGGATATGCCCACGAGCTGTGGGTCTTTTTCGATGAGGTAATTTTTTATGTCTTTATGGTCCATCTGTAACGGCTCAGGGTCTAACAGATAAACCTCATTTCCAGCATCGCGGAGAACTGAGGCTATATATCCCAGTCCAAGTGAAAAACCATGATTCCTTCCAACGTTTATTGAACCATATATATCTAAATAAGGTGCATTTATTAAAACTACTCTCATCGGTTAACCGTCCCCTTCCTAAATTTTAAAGACTTTTAACCCGGCTTTCATCTTTTTTTTGAGTTCCTTGAACGACCGAACCTTAATTAAACTCTTCATAATATAACCTGGGCGGAGATAAAATCTTTTGTAAGCAAGCAGTAGCAATCCAAATAGTTCTTTCCTGGAAAGGTTTTCTTCCCAGGCAGGGGTCTCGAAACCACGGTCAGGCTCTTCCGCAAATCCCTTCCAATAGTCATCCTTTATTAATCCGTCTTCTAACCCCAATCTATAGAGTTCAGTAGCAGGGTAAGGGGTCGTTATTGTAAACTGTGCAAAGTCGGGCTTAAGCCTCAGAGCAAAGTCAATAGTCTTGATTATGTCCTCCCGCTCCTCTTCAGGAGAACCGATCATAAAGTCCGCTAAAGTAGCTATCCCCAGCTTCTTTGTCATCTTTATTGCTTCTTCTGCCTGTTTCAAAGTAGTCCCTTTTTTTAATGCTTTCAGTACCTTGTCTGTACCCGCTTCAATGCCATAGGATATCCTTTTGCAGCCTGCCTTTTTCAACTGTTTAAGCATCTCATAATCAACAGTATTTACCCTCGACCTTATGTCCCAGCTTATATTCAATCTACGGTTAATAATCTCGTTACATACATCAAATACCCTGTCTCTGTTTAAAGTAAATATATCATCAAAGATCATAAATCCCCTTATACCCATATTTGCACACTCTTCCATCTCATTCACAACATTGACAGCGGATCTGTACCTGTACTTCTTTCCCATATGGGGTCTATGGCAGTATATGCATGAAAATGGACAGCCCCGGCTGGTCATCATGGTGGTCATTAATGACTCTTTAGACAAAACAGAACTATAACTCTTATAGGGGGTCATCCCTCGTTCTGGAAAAGGAAGGGAGTCCAGATTTGTGTTAAATTCTCTGGATTCTGTATGAATAATCTCTCCCCCATTTTTAAACACAATCCCTTTTACCTTATCCAGGGGGATATGTTTTGCCAAAGAGTCAGTCAGTTCTGCAAATGCTATCTCACCTTCCCCCAGAACCAGGGAATCAACAAAGGGAAATCGGATAGTCTCATCGGGATAGATGTAGACATGAGGTCCACCCAAACAGATGTGGATATTGCTATCAATTCTTCTTACCATTTTTGCTATGTTAATGACATCAATCAGGGTAAATGTGAGAGTAGTTATACCAACAATATCCGGTAATATTCGCCTTATCTCCTTTTCTATCTCTGGGTAAGTCAAACCATTTGCCTGAGTATCCAGAATTTCTACAGAATGGTCAGTATGTACTTTGAGATAAGCAACTACATACATTAATCCTAACGGAGGATAAATGCCGCTTTCCTCTTCAAAGATGTCCGACGAGTCCCCCCGAATGGTGTTAAATGCAGGTGGTGAAATTAATAGTACTTTCATAGTTATAATTTATCGCTCAGTGTTTGTTTTGCTCTCTGTATGTTTTGGATAGCAGTGACATTTTTGCTGTCTATTTCAATAGCCTTTTTCCAGTATTCAATAGCTTCCTTTAACCTCCCCTGCCTGGCTTTTATCACTCCGATATTGGTCAGTGCCGAAATATTTTGAGGGTCAATAGAAAGCAAAGAGAGATAGTTTTTAAGAGACGGTTCCAGGTCTCCCAACTTCAGATAGATATAACCCAGTGAAGAGTATCCTTCCTTAAAATCAGGATTAAAGATCAGTGCCCTTTGGAATTCCTTTATCACCATAGATAGCCTATCAGGGGTTTTTAAATAGCCGTCAAGGTATGAAAGATTTGGTTTTGGTCTGATCCAATTATACCCAAACTTTTTAATAACACCATCATTTATGCCATCTTTTTTAACGTAAAGCAAAAAACTATTGTCCCAGTAAACGAGGTACCAGCCTTTCTCTTCACTGAGATACTTATCGAAGCGATCCTTAATGGCTACCAGGGCATAGTTAAAACCATATCTTTGCTCCAAAGCATTCAATGAACTGGGATCGATATGTGCCCTGATAAATGCAGGTAAAAGGTCAGAGAAGCCCTGAGCGTCGCAGTAGAAGACCTGCCTTTCAGGGAAGGTTCTCCATATCAGGTAACCCCCTATTTCTAATGAGTTTAACAAATTCCCCTTCAGGTTTGTCTGTTCTATAAACTCCTCTGCCTTTACCGGGAGAGGAAACCGGTCGCTTTTCATATTCCATTCTGAATGAATATTTGGGACAAAGAGCAGGGAAAAAAAGAGGACAGATGGAAGCAGTTTTATAACGCTTGTCACAGGAGATTTGGAAAGTGCTCTTCCGGTTTTCTCAGCAGCTTTTTTGTCTTCATATCGTTTCATATTTTCAAGAGAAAAAAATGAGCTTGCTATGACGAACTCTCCCATAAATCTTTTTCCCCCTAACAGGAGTGAGACAAAAAGAAAGTAGACCAACAAATCCGAAAGCCTCTGTTCTTTCCTCAGCGTTAGAAAGGAGTACCCGCTCACAAAGAGCAGGATTATGCAAGGGAGTATCTCAATAAAAGAACTGGTAACAAATATGTTTTGCCTTTCCGCAAATAGAGGTTGAATATCCGGATTCTTTAAATAGAAGACCACCGATTCGTAAGGAACCTGAAAAATTTTGTACGTATATGGGTTAACAATTGTCGATATCGAGACCAATAGAAAGAGCATAAATAAGCCCCCCAAGTTATTCCAACCCCTGCCTTCTTGATCGGCAGCAATAGAATTATCTATCGTTTTCCCTGTTAAGTAGGCTAGAATTATCGAGGGTCCTAAAATAGCGCTCCCATGTATATTGATCCAGAGAATCTGAATGAGGGGGAGCATTATGAAACTCTTTTTACTGGCATTGTACTTGAACAGGATAATGAGAAATGATGCCAGAAATAGATATTCAAAGAGGTGGGGACGAAGGGTTAATCTGGATTCAATAACCAGAAAGGCTACCATGATAACCATAAAATGGATGATAACCCTTTTGTTAAGGTAATCCTGTAAATCATACCAATCTTCGAAGTTTTTCCCCGAAGTTTTCCCCCTAAACGAACGATGTAGACATACAAGAAGAAAAGTTGCTGTAATAAGCAAAGCCCCAAAGACAAGAGCACCCTTATAGGAAAAAATGCGGAATACCTGATAGAATATAACCTGAAAAAGCCATTCATAGTCTATCCATTCCTTCTGTGGGAGGGAGTAAGAAAAAACAAAGGTTTTCGGTATGGTTAGATTGTCAATGATATACCTTCCAATGGACAGATGGCTCCATGAATCATAGGAAAACCGGATTCCATTAATACTCCATGAGAATATCCAGAAAATGACTATAATAAAAAATATCTTATATAAATTGTGCGGCATGTACCACAATTTTACCTGTTCCATGTGAATTTCTACCCTTTTAGGTCTTTGTTGTTGTCCATATCAAACCACATAGCAAAGAGGATGAGTTGTATCCCGGACATAAACAGCATACCCCCCAGAATCATCCAGCCGTATCCTATCTCAAAAAGCTTCAGTTGGTCGATAATCAGAGTAAATATACCTAAACCAGAACCGACTAGAAAGAACAGAATTCCAAATAGATAAAAGAATACAAGGGGATGAAAATCTCTTATAACGTATTTTTCAAAAATCCTCCTGAAGAACCCCTTTGTCAATAACCAGGATATAGTGGGGATAACTCTCCACAGTTTAATGTTTGATTTTTCTCCCTGGTTATAAACCGGTTTTACTGAGATATCCCTTACTTTGAAATCGTGTATGTTCAATTTGACCAACATATCGTTAGGCATACCATATCGTTTGTATATTGAGTCCAGGTTTATCCTTTTTAAAGCCGTGAGAGAGACCGCTGTATAACCGCATTGAGAGTCGGCGATATGCCAGTATCCTGATGCAATCTTGGTCAATAGCGATAAAAAAGAATTCCCTATATACCTGTAGTGAGGGATTAATTCCCAGGATTCTCCTCTGAATAGTCTATTCCCTTTGGCATAATCAACTTCACCATTTGCTACTGGCTCTATCACTCTGATCAGGTCATGAGGGTCCATCTGACCATCCCCTGCCATTACCACCACCACGTCAATCCCTTTCTCTATAGCCCTTTTATACCCTGTTACAATAGTTCCCCCAACCCCCTGATTTTTGTCATGCTGAATAAATATAATCCTGCCATATGTTTTTTGACATTCTTCCACGAGCTCAGACGTTCGGTCTAAGCTGCAATCATCCACAACTATAACTATGTCCACAAGTTCCGGGATGGACAAGAGTGCCTTCTTAATCATTAACTCTTCGTTATATGCAGGAACGACAACGCCGATTTTTTTATCTTTATACATAGAGTTTCCTTTAATTAGTCCGCCCTGAAAAATTCCCTTTTCCGCTCTCTGGAGCAGTATTTTCGACCCATCTAAGCTCGCTCCATGAAAATTAACAAACTCCCCGCCTCTGGCGGGTCAAACATGTTAATTTTCTATCCGCCTCTGGCGGATTAAGAAGGGTTCCCCAAAAATCCAGCTAATGTTCGCTCCAAAGGAAATTTTTCGCAATAACCCCCCTGCCCCCCTTTCCCAAAGGGGGGCAGGGGGGTTATGGGTTAATTGTAATCTTCTCCAACCTGGCGAACCTTCCCTCAGTTTTGGTCTGGCTTTGGGTTATGGGTAAGAGTTCCTTTCCATCTGATATGCCGATGTTAATATAGTAATTCCCTGGCGCTATATTAAAGTGGGGCATAAAATAGCCCTCGTCTTTAACCATTTCACTTTCCTTCCATTGAGACGTGGGATAGGCGCCATAGACAGGGTAGTGAGAGAGGGGATGATTATAGAGTTCCCTCAAGATTCTACCAGACTGATCCGTTATTACGACTATTATCTTATGATTTTTTCCTAATTGACTGAGACGCTGCCAGAAACAGGTAACGTGCAGGGGCTCTCCTCTGGCTATTATCGTTTTATCCAGATTATAGCCCACAAGTTCTATCTTATTGCCATAGGAGACCATTGTTTCATAAACAATTTCAGGATCTTTGACTATAAAACCCTCTGCTTCTTTCTGTATCTTGAAGATGTAACCTTTTGGAATTTTTATGTATTCATCGCTTATATATTCCCTTTGTATGTTAGCAAAAAATGGCCCTTTGTCCACATAGTTTTTTACTAAGGCATTTATAATACCCAAACCTTTGTTATCGAAATGCTCGTTCTTTAGAATCTGTAGTGCCTTTCTGTGCTCCGGGGTTTTTATCAGCTTTACCAGAGGCGCCCGTATAAAAGGATTGATCGTCAGGACATTGACATCCTGCCATCTGCCCTCAATGAATTGAAAGTACAGGAAATAAAACAAGAGGTTCTCTTTGTTCGTAGTCAAGAAATAGGACCCCTGTTCCAGAAAGCTAAGGACATTTTTTCCAAAGTCGTGAAAGAAGTAGTAATCAGAGGGGTTATTGATGCGATAGTTCTGATACAAAGGGAATAGCGGTATTAAAGATAGTAAGAGCAAGCAATGAGGTGTACGACTTAGAAACCTAAGTGGCTTAAAAGAGATTAATACCTCTAGTATCGTTTTTAATCCAACGGCTATAAGAATAGAAAAGAGGATATAGTAATTAAAGAAAAGCTGGAAGGGAAAGGTGATATTTTTTTTTGCCCCCAGATCAAAGATGCCGTATAGAGATACGTTGGCCAGTATGAGCAGTATAAATAAGAGAGACAAAAGAGGGAATTTTCTGGATAGTATCCAGATGCCAAATATTCCTATGACCATAAAGAAAAGCTGGTATTCAAACGATATTGAGGTAAAGGCATACTGAAAATTGAACAATCTCTCCTTTAAAGAGATAGAGAGAAGGGGGAGTCTGCTTGTATAAACTTTGCCTGTTAAAGTATTATAAAAATCTTTCCAGTTGGATGCGTCTCCAATCTTTATTACTTCATCTATCTGTGAGCGGATGGGAAGATAGAGGGTAACCGATACAGCAAGGATAAGAAAGAAGATGCAAGGAAGTAAATATTTTTGCGAAGGCATTAATTTCCAATTCAAATAAAGGATTGTTAAAAAAAATAAGGGAATGTATATAAGATTAGTGCTATGAAGGGCTATAAAGAAACCTATGGTGAAGGATAAAAAGAAAAGGTTTCTGTATCTCTTTTCGTCTCCTCTGGAAGATTTAAACAAACCCATGGCAAAGCGGGCTTCCCTTAAAATGAAAAATAGCACCAAACAGAATATAAAGGAATTCAGGGTATATACCTCAGAGCCTAAGGCATAGTCCCAGAAATTATTCGAAAAGGCAAATAGGAGAGATGACGCTATAGCCAAAGAGTAAATAAGTATCTTTGTTTTACGATTATCTATTTCTGGTTCTACAGTTTTCTCCCCGTTCTCAGAATGAAGAATGGCAAGTACCTCTTTTATCAATAGATATACCCCTACTACAGTCAAAGATCCAAAAAGAGCGGAAAGGATATTTCCTTTCCATGAGAGGCTCCCCAATGGAATAAAGGAAGACAACTTTAATAGAATGAGATATAGGGAATAGCCTGGAGGATGGGCAGTGCCCAATCCAAAACCGGCAGCCACCAGCTCAGGAGCATCGGAGAAGATGATGGTTGGTGCCAGAGTAAACAAGTAAATTAAAAAAGAAACAATAAAGATTATATACATATAGCAATTCATACCGACAACAGCGCATAGTTACAACAGCGCACTTAAATGCGCTGTTTAAAGCGCTGTTTAAAGGGACGTTCCACTAGAGTTATCCTAATAATCTGGTAATACCTCAACCTTTGCTGTCCGAACAAACCTTCCTTCAGTTACAGTATCCTCTGATGTTATCGGCAACAATTCCTCACCTTTTTTTTCACTCCCAACCGCTAAATTTATATAAAAGATGCCAGGAGAAAAACCGAGATGAATCAGGATATCAATGTTGTCTTTTATGATTTCACCATTTCTCCATCTGCTCGTTGGATATATACCATAAGCAGGTTTATGGGTAAATGGATCAGAGAACTTTTTCCCTATTATCCTGTTGTCTTCACCTGTTATAAGGACAATAAATTTGTAGTCTTTATCCATCTTTTGAAGAGATCTCCAGAAGAGCGAGAGTTTGATGGTTTCTCCAATATGAGCGGATGACCTATCCATATTATAGCCTATTAACATGATCTTATCATTGTATACGGCATTAACTGTCTTTTCTATTGCAGGATTCTTTGCGATTGTCTCCGGGGCTTCTCTCTGAATCCTGTACACGTTCCCTTCCGGTATTCTTACATATTCCTCGCCAATATATCCCTCCGGGTTATTGATATAAAAAGGAAATCTGGGGAGATAGTTCTTTAACAGCGAATCCATTATCATGGAACGGACCTCTATAGTGTTATTAAAGATTCTTCCTTTTAACTCTTTTGAGACATTTCCAAATTTAGGCTCTTTCAGAGTTTTCTCAAGGGAGGTTTTTACAAAAGGGTTAATCAGCATTGAATCAATATCAAGTCTCCTGTTTTCAATGACGTTGAAGTACCACAAGAAGAATAGAGAGTTTTTGCTGTTTGTGCAGAGAAAAACAGAATTAGGTTCGAATGTCTCTACCCTTCTCTTGCCGAATTCATAAAAATAACGGTCTAAACTGGAATCGCTCACTTTATAGTTTTCGTAAAACGGGAACCTGATGACCAGAATAATAATCAGGGATAAAGATGAGAATTTAGTAACAGTGGAGAAATTTACCCTGGAGATTGCCCATTTTGCAATACCTGCCAGCCCTACACTTAAAAACACTGAGAATACAATATAAAAGGGCAAAAAAAGCTGGGAAGGGAAAGATTCATTTCTCGATGCCCCTAAATCATAATTTGCAAAGAAGAGAATATTAGCCAATGCCACTGATAAGAGCATCAGAAAGGTCATAATCTTTTTCTTGAGAAGCAAATAGATACCTACCAAGCCTATACCTGCCAGAGGAAGGGTAAATTGATGCCCTATAGATTTAAGAGAGTATAAAAGGTTATACGCTTTTTCCCTGAGAGGTATGGAAAATAAAGACAGCTCTCCCGTATAAATTTTGCCCGTAACTGTTTTGAAAAAATCCCACCAATTGGCTGAATCACCGATATTAATAAAAGGGAGAGACATAGACCTTATTGGAAGGTAAAAGAGTACAGAAATGCCTAAGAGGAAAAAGAATAAGGCTAAAAACGAATTCTCTATCTTTATTTCTTTTTTACCATTCATGTATATTGTCTTAACAACAACAAAACCAATAAATAATCCCACATATATTAGATTTACAGTATGAAAAGCTAAAAGAAGCCCTATTAGAAGAGATGTCAGATATAAAAATCTCTGTCTTTTCTGCGTTGGAAAGGAGAGAGTCATATTTGTTGTCGGTTTTTCTTTAGAGGAAACATATAGAATCAAGGAAAAAAGGGTAGCAGCCAATAAGAAGCAATTTGTCGAATACGCCTCTGTGTTTATGGCATAGGACCAAAATGAAGAAGAAAAAGCAAAGAGGAGGGCAACTATCGAAGCGGAGGACTTGTAAATCGTTTCTCTTATATGTCCCCATTTCGTATTTTGTTTTCCCAATCCTTTTTCAGGGAAAACAGCTTCGAGGACTCTTTTACTTGATAAATAGATAATGACAACAGTAAAGGAAGCAAAAAGCGCCGACATTAGATTCATTCGCCATGCTAAGTTTCCGACAGGAATAAGAGAAAACAATCTTCCCATGAGCAGATAAAAGGAATATCCTGGTGGATGGGCAACCCCTAAGCCGAAAGATGCTGCAACGAACTCCGGGCTGTCAGGAAGAAGAATCCCGGGTGATGCCGTATTAAGATAAAAGAGAAATGTGAGGATAAAGATAAGGAATGGCATTGGTATGGTTTAAAAATTAAGCGGACAGCCCCCTCCAATAAAAAGGATTGCTGCCCGCTTAATTAAAGAAAAAATGGTATTAGTTTGTAAATGAAGCAGGGTCTAAATCGGTCAATGTACCACCATGGGTCATAGTCCATTTGTCACCAGAAATGGATCCAGTTTTTCCTTCTGCTACTGCCTCAAAGGTAGTTGCATTTGCTGTTGAAACATAGTAGGAATACTTGGCCGTTCCCTTAGTAGAGAAACCCAGTGCATCCAAACTCGTAGCATAGGTATCGTGGTCAGCCGCATAAGCTTCCTGTAATGTCCTGATGGCACCCAGGTTTGTCTTTGCCTCTGACTGCGCGGCTTTCTTCTGGTAGCTCAGAAAGTTAGGAATTGCTATGGCTGCCAGAATTCCTATAATAGCCACAACAATCATCAATTCAATTAGGGTAAAACCTTTTTCGCTCTTCATAGACTTTCTAAATTTGGTTAACATTCACACCTCCTTTGTAAATAGTTCTATAATCCAATCAAGATACCTTTAAATAACACCTCCTTTCCTGGATTGTTTTCATTATTGACAAATGATTGTATTTGTCTTTTAACTGTTAATTAGAACAGAGACGCAAATATTATGCCTAATAACCCCTTAAAGTATGCGGATAATGCAGGCACAAACAAGTAGGAGCGGAAATAACCCCGTCCCGTACCTGACAAAGGCACATATGCACGAAGCAGAGGACAGCATGATTTTTTGCCTTTGTTACCCTGTGCCTTTGCTACTATTAACCCTATATAGTGACAATTTTTGGCAGCTCAGTTCAATATTTTGTAATGATTATTTGAAAATAATATCTAATTTGAAAAGGAAGATGTATCTAAATCTGTCAGATTTCCGTCTTGATCTATGGTCAATCTGTCCCCGCTCACAGCTCCGGTAGTGCCCAACGCCTGAACAACATAATTTGTTGTAGTGGTAGTGCTAACAGCATAAGTATATCTAGTTTATTCCCTTAACAACAAAACCCATAGCGGATAGTGTTGTGCAATAAGTCCTATGCTCAGCTAAATAGGCTTCCTCTACTACTCTAATGCCCGAGAGGTTAACTTTTATTTCTGATTGCATGCATTTTTTCTGGTAGTTAATATAGTTAGGTATGGCTATGGCTGCCAGAATACCTATAATGGCAACAACGATCATCAATTCAATCAGGGTAAAACCCTTTTCAGAGTTGGTGTATTTTTTAGGAGTGATTATCAGTTCAACATCCTTCCCTGGATTAACCACAATATTATAATGATCCTAGTAAAGTTTTGGTCTAGGATCCCGCAAGTATCATACCAAACAATCAAATAATCCTTTAGTCCATATGTAAAGTCGTTCTATTGTGTACAGTTGAATACTGTCCTTCCTTCAGCCCTATCTTCCCCGATTCATATCTATGAATGCAAATAGAAGTTGAATTTTCTGTAAATTTGAAGTACATATTAATAAAGGTTTTCGTTTGGTTTAAAACTAACCTTTTTTCTTTGACAAAGATAACAAGATAATATAGCCTATTGAATTTACGATGAAAATGGATCAACGAAGAATACGAAATTTTTCTATTATTGCCCATATAGACCATGGTAAATCTACCCTTGCAGATAGATTCCTCGAGATTACGGGTATTCTTGGTTCAAAGGAAATAACCCCTCAATTCCTGGACAAAATGGATATAGAAAGGGAGAGGGGGATTACTATTAAGGCACAAACAGTCAGGCTACCTTACATCGCCGATAATGAGGAAACATATATCTTGAATCTAATCGATACCCCAGGACATGTAGATTTCAGTTATGAAGTCTATCATAGTCTGGCTGCCTGTGAGGGTGCGGTGTTAGTGATAGATGCCTCTCAAGGAGTGGAGGCTCAAACTTTAGCCAATGTCTATATGGCGTATGATTCTAACCTGACGGTTTTGCCTGTTATAAATAAGATAGATCTTCCCAGCGCCAATCCCGACAAGGTAAAAGGAGAGATCGAAGAAATTATTGGCATAGAATCTGGTGAGGCTATCCTGATAAGCGCCAAAGAGGGCACTGGTGTAAGAGAAGTACTGGAGGCTATTATTGAAAAAATTCCTCTTCCGGGAGGTAATATAGATGCTCCTTTGAAGGCGTTGATCTTCGATTCCTGGTTTGATCTTTACCAGGGCGCTATAGTATTAATCAGAGTGTTTGATGGCAAAATAAAAAAAGGGATGAAGATACAGATGATGTCTTCAAAGAAGATATTTGAGGTTGCAAGGGTTGGTATATTTTCACCAGATATGATAGAGGTTTCAGAACTCTCAACCGGTGAAGTGGGTTTTGTCATAGCAGGGATTAAAGAAGTCAAAGACACCAGAATAGGCGATACTATAACAGATGCAGAAAGCCCTACTGATGTTCCTTTCCCGGGCTTCAAAGTTATGAAGCCGATGGTCTTTTGTGGTTTGTATCCGACTGCATCGGCTCAATTTGATGTGCTCAGGAATGCCCTTGAGAAACTCCAACTGAACGATTCCTCTTTTTCATATGAACCGGAGACGTCTCTGGCATTAGGATTCGGTTTCCGCTGTGGATTTTTAGGTCTTTTGCATATGGAGATTATTCAGGAACGTCTTGAGAGAGAGTATGGATTAAACCTTATAACCACTGCACCTAATGTGATTTACCATGTTACCACTATAAGCGGGCAGGTATTGGATGTAGAGAATCCATCCAAATTCCCTCCGCTTCAAGAGCTTGTTTCTATTAGAGAACCGTATGTGCTAGCTACCATCTATCTTCCTAATAGTTATATAGGAGCTTTGCTGAAGCTGTGTGAAGAGAAACGTGGTATCCAGAGACAGATCAAGTATCTTAGCATGGACAGGGTTGTTTTAACCTATGAGCTGCCTTTAAACGAGATAATATTTGACTTTTATGACAGGTTGAAATCGGTAAGCCGTGGATATGCTTCATTTGATTATGAGTACCTTGATTTTCGCGAGTCCGATATGGTTAAACTGGATATACTCATTAACGGAGATGTGATAGATGCTCTTTCATTGATTACCCATAAGGATAATGCCTACTTCAGGGCAAAAGGACTGGTTGCCAGAATGAAAGAGTTAATACCCCGGCAAATGTTTGAAGTGGTTATTCAAGGTGCCATAGGCAGTAAAGTTATAGCAAGAGAAACTATCAGACCTTTGAGAAAGAACGTTACGGCAAAATGCTATGGAGGAGACATTACAAGAAAAAGAAAGCTGTTAGAGAAACAAAAAGAGGGGAAAAAGAGGATGAAACAGATTGGAAAGGTTGAAATCCCTCAGGAGGCATTCCTAGCAATATTGAAGTAAAGGATTCAAGGGGTCAAGGGATCAAGGATTCAAGTGAAATGTTAAAAAACTACAAGGAACTTATTAAATCCTTAGAAAACAAACACTCGAACCCTCGAATCCTGGGATCCTCGAACCCTTTTTAGGGAAAGGGTAGTTGATGAAGCAAAAAACGATAATCAGAGAATGGGTTGAGGCAATTGTAATTGCCGTTATTTTGGCACTTACCATAAGAACCTTTGTAGTTCAGGCATTTAAGATTCCTTCCGGCTCCATGGAGACAACATTACTGGTTGGCGATCATCTCCTGGTTAATAAATTTATTTATGGGATAAAAATCCCTTTTACCAGTACCAGGATTCTCACCTTTAATAAGCCCCAGAGGGGTGATATAATAGTTTTTATTTACCCTGAGGATAGGAAAAAGGACTTTATAAAGAGGGTTGTTGGTGTAGAAGGTGACAGGGTTGAAATAATAAACAAAAAGGTCTATATTAATGGTTCCCAATTTAATAACCCATTTGCAATGAATAGTGATGATATTATTATATCCAAAGGTATCCAGCCGCGGGACAATTATGGTCCAGTGGTTGTTCCCAGAGACTCTCTTTTTGTAATGGGGGATAATAGAGACCATAGTTACGATAGCCGTTATTGGGGGTTTGTAAAATTGGAAGATGTGAAGGGTAAAGCCTTTATTATATATTGGTCATGGGATAGACTGGAGAGCAGTCTTAGGTGGGGAAGGATTGGCAATTTAATTCATTAGCAATGATCAGGAGGATTCGAGGGGTCAAGGAGTCAAGGATTCGAGCGCCACAAAGTGATAAGGAGAAAACAAACACTTGAATCCTAGAATCCTGGAACCCTTTTCACAATTTATAAAGAGGTAAGCCGTGAATTATACAGAAAAGAAAGAAGTAATAGACAAGGCTGAAATGGAACGGGCACTGCTCCGTATATCCCATGAGATCATGGAGAGAAACAAGGGGGTTAATAACCTGGTCCTTATTGGAATTCGGACCAGGGGTATCTATATAGCCAGGCGAATCGCTACGTATATCCATCAGATTGAGAATGTGGATATACCTGTGGGGGTATTGGATATAACCCTTTACCGGGATGATCTCGGCTCTAATTCCAATCAGCCAATAATCCACAAGACGGACATACCGTTTTCAATAACTGGTAAGAGGGTAGTACTCGTAGATGATGTCTTAAATACAGGGAGGAGTATCAGGGCAGCATTGGATGGGCTTATGAGCATTGGACGGGCAGAGGTTATCCAGTTGGCGGTCCTGGTGGATAGGGGACATAGAGAGCTTCCCATCCAGGCAGATTATATTGGCAAGAATCTTGTCACATCCAAAGATGAGCTGGTGAGGGTTATGCTTGAGGAAGAAGAGGCTGTAGATAGGGTGGTCATTCAAGGTAAGGGCAACTAGGATGGAAGAAAAGGTGACAAATAAGGGATATGATCTGATTATCAGAAATGCCAGGTTGAAAGACCATGGACCATCCGTGGACATCGGTATAAAAGACGGTAAAATTCATAATATTGGAAATATAAAAGATACAGTGTCCCAGGACAGGGAGGTCAATGCAGAACATAACCTTGTAATTCCAGGTTTTGTAAACTCCCATACCCATCTGGATAAAGCGGATCTTCTTTCTAAAATGAAACCTTCTCAGTTCGGTGGTACCTTAGAGGAAAATAGAAGACTGATACGTGAGTTTAAGGAAAACTATACGATTGCGGAGGTGAAAGAGAGGGCGGGCAGGGTAATAAGAGAGATGGCAAAAGGGGGTATTACTGCTATAAGGACACAGGTTGATGTTGACCCTACGGCAAAGCTCTTGCCCTTGAAGGCTATATGTGAATTAAGAAAAGAGTATGCCCGTATAGTAGATATTGAAATATGTGCCTTTCCTCAAGAAGGGGTTTTTAAACCTGGGATGAGAGAGTTACTGGAACAGGCATTAAATGATGGAGCTGATCTGTTGGGTGGGCTTCCTTTGGTGGAAAAGACGGAAAAAGAACAGAAGGAGCATATTGATATTCTCTTTCAAATTGCAAAGAAGTATGATGTGGAACTGGAGGTCCAAATAGACGAGTCCAACAACCCTGAAGATTTTATGCTGCCATATTTAGTGAAAAAGACGATTGAGGAAGGCTATAAGGGAAGGGTCTCGGCTACACATTGTATCTCTCTCTCCAAGGTTGAGAACAGAATAGCAAATGGAGTAATAAAAGGGGCTAAAGAAGCAGAAATTAATATTATACTAACGCCCAGTTGTAATCTGATAACCAGTTTCCCAGAGATTGGAGGCTCACGACCGTATAACAGTATAACAAGGGTAAGGGATTTAGTTGAGAACGGTGTAAATGTAGCAATGGGTACTGATAATATAAGGGATATTTTTTACCCGTTGGGTAATGGAAGTATGATAAGAGAGATGCATGTCTTGGCGACTACCACCAGAATGAGCAGGGTTGAGGATGTAGAGCATATATTTGATATGGCATCTTCGAATGGTGCCAAGATATTAAATCTGGATTATGGAGTTGACGTAGGGAGACAGGCTGACCTGCTTATTACCAATTCCGCTACGAAGAGAGGGGTAATAAGCAGCCAGGAAATTATACCTTATGTGGTAAAGAACGGAAGAGTGGTAAGTGTATCCATGGTTTTGAGCAATTAAGGGAGTTTGTATGCGTGATGATGAAATAGACAAGATCATACAAAAATCATATGACCTTCACTTTCACATAGGGCCTGATATTCTCCCCCGTAAATACAATGTCCGGGACTTAATTCAGCAGGAGCAGGGGAAAATAGCGGGTATTGCTTTAAAGTCCCATAGTTTTCCAACAATCACCGGTATAATTGCCTCTGGGGAGGGGAAAAGTGCCCTGAAGTTATTTGGCTCTGTTACTATGAACTATTTTATGGGAGGGTTTAACCCCAGTGCAATATATGCTTCATCTACCATGTCTAAGAATTTTCCGATTATAGTATGGTTTCCAACTATACATGCGGAAAATCACCTGAGGCATAACTACAGTAATTATGAAATTCCTCCTGAATGGGTTAAAGATCCAGAGTTTAAACCCCGGATTAAGACAGAGCTTAAAGCTGTAAGGGTAACAGACTGGAACAATTCCCTGTTTGATAAGTGCGTAAGAGTCTTAAAGATGATCAGGAAGATGGGTTGTATCATGGCTACAGGACATCTATCCTGGGAGGAAACAGAGGTTCTGGCAACAGAGGCACTGAAGGAGGATATTAAGGTAATAATCACTCACCCGAACCAAAAGGATATTGCAATGCCTTTAAGGATTCAAAAGGATCTGGCAAAGAAGGGAGCATATATAGAGCACTGTTATGTAATGTATCTTGACAGAGACAATAAGGATGACTATCCATTGGATGAGATGGCAGATAAGATCAATGAGGTGGGTGCTGACCAATGTATCCTGACCTCTGATGCAGGACAAATGGGAAATCCAGGCCCCAGTCAATCATTGAAGGAGTTTGTTAAATTGCTTTTAAAAGAGGGGATAACGAAGTCACAATTTGAGAAGATGTTGATAAAAAACCCAGAAACAATACTTGGGATAAGAGGAGGTTAAAAAAGGTGGGCATAAAAGACATACTAAAGAAGATAGAGGATACTGAGATTCCAGAAGTACACAAGGTTGCTGTTGCCTTTTCCGGAGGACTGGATTCCGCTTTAGGTATAGAACTCCTTAGAAGGAAATATAAGGCAAAGGAGATAGTTCCAATTACTGTGGATGTAGGTCAGGGAGAAGAAGAGGTTGAAGAAAGCAAGACCAAGGCGTCCCAGCTGGGCATCAAACTCATCTGGTTAGAAGCAAAGGAAGAGTTTACCGAAAAGTGGGTGGCAATGGCAATCCAGGCGAATTCAAACTACCTTGGATACCCGGTGTCTACCTCTATGACACGCCAGTTAATAGCAAAAAAGGTAGCGGAAGTAGCAGTTGCCAATAACTGTGATGCTATTATGGAGGGCTCCAGTGGTAAGGGGAATGACCAGTATAGGATGCACAATGTCTTTAAGATGTTTGCCCCAAATCTGGAGATACTGGTTCCTGTTAGGGATTTTGATCTTACCAGACTGGAAGAGATGGAGTTATGCAGGGAGTGGGGCATTCCTGTAACAGAGCAAATAACCGGTGGAGACGACAAAACCATGTGGTGTAGATCCATCGCCAGTGGAGCAATCGATTTAAACCAAGAACTGCCGTCAGACATATGGATGTGGTATAAGCCTCCTGAGCTGGCACCGGATAAGGCTGACATTGTAGAATTGAAGTTTAAGGGGGGGATTCCTGCTGCTTTGAATGGGAAAGATATGCCCCTTGGAGATATAGTGCCGGAGTTAAATAAGATTGGTGGAAGGAATGCTATTGGCAAAATCGACATGTTTGAAGACGGGATTATGGATCTAAAGAGCAGAGAGCTGTATGAAGCCCCTGCTGCTACTGTAATACTAAAACTTCATAGAGACCTTGAACAGTTTTGTCTGACTAAGGACGAGGTCCAGTTTAAGAGTGGAGTTGACCAGAAATGGGCATACCTGATCTACCACGGCATGGCATACCATCCGCTGAAAGAGGATCTGGATGCTTTTATTAAACAGTCTCAAAAGGTGGTAAATGGCAGGTACAAGATAAAACTTTACAGGGGGAATATAGATATCTTAGAAAGAGAAAGCGATACAGGGTTGTTCTATCCGGAGATCAGATCGATCAAGACCGGGGGATTTGATCAGAGGATGTGTGCTGATGCTGCTCACATCCGTGGCTTACCCTTTGAGATACTGGCAAAGAGGAATAAGAAATTATAGTGAACGGTTAAAAAAAGTTGTCATTGCGAGCCCCGACTTTAGGTCGGGGCGAAGCAATCTTAAAAAACACTGGATAGAAAAGAGATTGCTTCGCTTCGCTCGAAATGACCAGCATCAGAATGTCACTTTATTTATGCCGTTTATTATAAGAGAGCTTTGAAAAACACACTCCCCACGTCATTCCGGCGGAAGCCGGGATCCAGAGCTGCTTGAAATAACTGGATTCAGTATCAAGTGCGGGATGACGAAAGAGAGTTGTAATGCGGTTGTACAAAGCTCTCTATAAGTAAATAGAGAGGTAGAGAAAATTGACTAAACTATGGGAAAAGGGTTACTCATTAAACGATGAGATGGAGAAATTTACAGTTGGAGATGACTTTTTGCTGGACCAGAAACTGGTAAGGATGGATGTAATTGGAAGTATAGCTCATGCGAGGATGCTTACCAAGATAGGGATATTGAAAGAAGGTGAGTTTGCCAAACTCAAAGGCGCATTATTGGAAATACTGAGGCTCTACAGTGAGGATAAATTTCATGTCGAAGTGGGAGACGAGGATGTTCATACAAAGGTTGAGAACTACCTGACCGATAGACTTGGTGATCTTGGCAAAAAGATTCATACAGCCCGTTCAAGGAATGACCAGGTTATAGTCGATCTCAGGCTTTACAGCAAAGAAAAACTTCTGGAGATACTGAAGTCTCTCCTGGGATTCTGTGAAACTCTATTGGAATTCAGTAAAGAAAATGAGGGGGTTATAATGCCCGGGCGTACCCATACACAGCCAGCTATGCCGTCTTCAGTGGGATTATGGGCGTCTGCTTTATTGGAATCCCTTTTAGATGATTTCATACTGATAAGGACTGCTTACGATATAAACAATCAATGTCCTTTAGGGTCAGCGGCAAGCTATGGAGTGCCTTTAGATATTGACAGACAGTTGACCTCTGACCTTTTAGGTTTTGAAAAGGTTCAGAACAATGTTCTATATGCAAATAACAGCCGGGGAAAGATAGAGTCAGTTGTCTTGTTTGCTCTTTCCCAGGTTATGTTGGATTTCAGTAAACTGGCAACGGATCTGATTCTGTTCAGCACCAGAGAATTCGGTTATTTCAGTCTGCCGGAAGAGCTATGCTGTGGCAGCAGCATAATGCCTCAAAAGAGGAACCCGGCTGGTATGGAGCTGATAAGGGCAAAAACCTCTACCATGCTTTCGTATGTATTTCAGGTTACTACCACTATTAAAGCATTACCATCAGGGTATAACCGGGACCTCCAGGAAACCAAGTCTCCGTTGTTAAAGGGTATGGACCTGGTAGAATCCTCTATTAAGGTCTGTAATCTTGTTATCTCCCGTTTGAAGGTAAATAGGGAAGTCTTAGACCAGTCGTGTACCCCTGAAGTCTTTGCAACGGATAGAGCACTGGAGTTGGTGAAAGAAGGGAAGCCTTTCAGGGATGCCTATAGAGAGGTTGCCGCCAACTTAGATAAGCTGGAGATAACTGCCTCATACAAGGATATTCTTTCCAGAAAACACATTGGTGCTGCCGGAAATCTGAGGCTTAACATGTTAAAGGATCAGATAGACAGCAGGATAGAATGGGTTGAAAAGGAAAAGAGAGGTTTTGAAGCAAAGCTCGAAGAGTTAAAGAGTTGAAGGGTTAAAGAGTTAAGGGGTTAAAGTAGGGGCAAATCTGTGTGTTTGCCCTAAAGGTTTGAGGGCTTGAAAGGTTAATAATCCCATGGAAACAAGAGAAATCAACTGGAAGCAGGTAGAGGACGAAGCTGTAAAAATTCTGGGCAGATACATCCAGATAGATACGACCAATCCACCTGGCAACGAAATAAAGGGGGCGCTGTTTTTAAAAGAAATCCTGGAAAGAGAAGGGTTTGAGTGTGTAGTTTTAGAGTCTGAAAAAGGAAGGGGAAATATCGTTACCAGGTATAAAGGTAATGGAACCCTTTCACCCCTTCTACTGTTACACCATATAGACGTAGTGCCAGCCGAAACCGATAAGTGGCTTCACCCTCCATTTTCAGGGAAAGTGCTGGATGGAGAAATATGGGGGAGAGGGGCATTTGACTGTAAATCTCTTGGGGTAATCGAGCTGATGGTGCTGTTGTTACTTAAGAGATCTGGCTTCAAATCCAAAAGAGACATAATACTCGCTGGAACCAGTGATGAAGAGGCAGGCGGCAAATACGGTGCTGAATGGATGCTGGAGAACCATTTCGATTTAATGAAAACAGGCTTTGTTATAAACGAAGGGGGACTTGCCGGGTTTTCTGTTAATAATAAGAACCTTTATTTGTGTCAGACAGCAGAAAAGGGTGTCTGTTGGATTAGGCTGACTTTTAAAGGAACCCCTGGCCACGCATCTATGCCCAGTGAAAAGAACTGCATATCGGCTATGGGCAAGGTTATTGAAAGGATAAGCAAGTACAAATCCCGACTCCAGAAATCCCCTATAACAGTCAGACTGGTTGAGGGACTTGCCAAAGAACAGAACTTTATGAAAGAAGAGGTATTCAGGGAGTTGCTAGATGAGACCCTGTCTTCTGATGTTCTAGATAAAATTCCTGATAAGGGATTGAAAACCATACTTAATACAATGCTTCGCAACACCTTTGTTCCCACGGTTGTACAGGGTGGTAAAAAGACCAATGTCATTCCAAGCGAATGCTACTGTGAAATAGACTGCAGAATGCTTCCCGGTGAGAATCCGGAGAGCATTATCGGGGAATTAAAAGCAGCTTTGGGGAATCTTACGGACTTTGATTTAGAGATCCTCGGTTCATCCATACCCACAGAGTCAAAAATCCCCTCCGAACTCTATTCTACTATCGAAAGATGTACCAAAAGACACGATCCTGATGCCAGACTGATCCCATTTATATCATCTGGGGCAACCGATTCGAGGTTCTTCAGGGAAAAGGGGATTACGGCTTACGGATTTGCACCTTTGAAAATAGAAGAATCCCTCTCATCTCACCTCGAAAAGATGCACGGTCATAATGAAAGGATATCTGTAGAAAGTCTTATGTATGGGATAAAGGTATTATATGATGTCGTATTTGATTTTTGCAGATGATTTTTAGATTTGCACTTTCTAACTCCTCAACTTTTAACCCTTAACCCTCTAACTTTTAGGGGATGTAGCTCAGTGGGAGAGCACTGCCTTCGCAAGGCAGGGGTCGGGGGTTCAAATCCCCCCATCTCCACCATTTAACATATCCGACACATACAATAACCTACTACTACAAACACGCACAAGCGGCTTTTCTTATTTTTCCCTGTTGCACTGTTGCATTTTGTCTTTCAATATAATAAACTGTGGGTCATAAGTGTTGGGTGCAATTGGAAAAAAGAGGGACGACCTTAAATAATTAAATATCTACACTTCTCAATAAAGTTATTTACGAATATAAGGTTATCCCCAAATACCACAGCTGGATGTTTACCAAATAGAACAAGGAAATGAAATGCGAATGGCAAAAAGAATAATATTGCCGTTGGTATTGCTTCTCTGCACAACCGCATTGGGAGCAGACAAGAAGGAGATCACGGTCAAGCTGATTGTTCCCGATTCAGCGTGGACTATTGCAATCGACGAAGTCCATAAGGTAGGAAATGAGCTCTGGGTTATTTCCACCGTTTCGCGAGACCCGAAGATGATTGGCATGCAGGTGATCTCGGCAGTAGAGACTTCGTTGCAACTGGCAGCCCCGGATTTGCCTATTAAACACTTCGTAATTGGCAAAACATGGGGCTGGAAAAACAAGGAACCATACACCTTCATCAAGAATCTGAAAGAGATCGAGAAGGGGCTGAAATCCGGTAAACTTCTCCACAGAAAAGCGAAGAAGGATTAAGGAACTCTGGCCAACAAGAGAATGCAGGCGATATCGTAATAGTGCTGCCCCTCTTTCCAAGGAAACTTCATCCCCCTCTTTTTCAAGAAACAAATCCTTCCCGGCACCTTTGAGTATTACCTGAATCAAATTGACAACCTGAAAAAGTCTAAGCTGATCGGAAAACTAATTAATGCCAAAGCAGGCCATTAAAATTGCTGAGGAAAGAAAAAAAGACTATTTTCGGAGGAAACAATAATGAGCGATCTTCAAAAATATATAAAAAACAGGAAGTCTCGTGATCCAAAGTTTGCCTTGGGCTATGATACAGGTTACGAGCAGTTTAAAA
This sequence comes from Thermodesulfobacteriota bacterium, assembly GCA_040757775.1. Lineage (NCBI taxonomy): Bacteria > Pseudomonadati > Thermodesulfobacteriota > Thermodesulfobacteriota bacterium. Next base: position 36,627 of record JBFLWQ010000014.1, on the reverse strand, counting down.
TTGGTGCACTATTAAAAAAGGCACGTGAAGATGCTGGTTTTACCCAAGAAGACCTTGCGTCAAAATTGAATACTAAAAAATCAGCCATCTCTAGAATTGAATATCATGCAGAGGATATCAAACTCTCTACTTTGAAAAAATTTGCAAATGCACTTGGTAAAGAGCTCCGTCTGGAAGTCGGGTGACTTATTTGAAGTACCCTGCAAAAATACTAATCCTTATCCCTTCTGCCTTATCCACAAATATATTATTTAGGCTATCAAGCCTGATTGTTGAATTCCATCAATAGCGATCCTTTGTAAATAGGTACCTAAATGTCAATAAAGATTTCGCGCACGATTTACGTACATATTGACAAAAGTCATAGGCTTTGTTAAATTGAACAAATAAATATAGAAAGTTTAGTATAAAAGCAGCTAGGGGAGAGCGAAATCCTGGTACAATAACCTGTTTATAATGAAAGGGGGTAGAAATGGAAAAGAAATTCTGGAATGAAGAAATGGAGACAATGCCTCTGGATAAACTGAAGAGTCTACAGGGAAAGAGGCTTCAGTCTGTTGTAGCCCACGCCTATGAGCATAGTAGAGTATATAAACGGAAATTTGATGAGGCTGGGGTTAAACCATCGGACATAACTACTCTGGGAGACATAGTGAAGCTTCCCTTGACAGATGATGTGGAGGACATACGCAATGCTCCTTTTGGGGATAAGCTCTCTGTTCCTTTGAGTGAAGTCAAGATGTACCACTCCACATCAGGGACAACCACAGGAATTCCCGAACCCATCCCATACAGTACAAGAGATGTAAAGGCATTTTTTGAGGGTGAAGCCCGTGGCAGGTGGACAATGGGAGCAAGGCCAGATGATGTGGTTCAGGTTCTTACGGGTTTTGACTGTTGCCACCGGGGATATGTGGAGATGGGGGCTACCTGTCTCTTGCTCAGTGCCGGAAGGGGATTTATAGACAAACAGATCAGCCTTACCCAGACTGCTGGTGTTAGCATTATTGAACACATGCCCAGTTTGATGCTCAATTACTTTGAAAGGGCAAAGGAGTTGGGCTTCGATGTGAGGAAGAGCAAACTCAGACTTGTAAGCGGTGTTGGAGAGGCATGGGCTGAGGCATATAAGAAAAAAGTCGAAACCAAGTATGGGATACCTTTCACAACCCTGTGGGGTTCAGTAGAACTGGGTGTAGCTGCTGCTCAATGTGAGAAGAGATGTGGAATGCATATATTTTCAGACCTGATTTATCTCGAAATCCTGGATCCGGAAACGGGGACCCCCCTTCCTGATGGAGAGGAAGGTGAGATCGTAGTTACTGCCCTTCTTATGAACGAAGCATTCCCATTGATAAGGTATAAGGTTGGTGATGTATCCCAGATATATCCATACGAGCCGTGTGCCTGTGGGAGGACCCATCCGAGGATGGCTCCGGTAAAAGGAAGAATTTCGCAGATAGTAAAGGTAACTGGAAAGAAGGTTATGCCCCTGGATATAGAGGAGGTGATGGCAAGTACCGAAGGCTTGGCAGAGAACTATCAGATAGTAATTGATATGCCAGGAGAATTAAAAAAATTGAAGGTAAAACTTGAATATCAACCGGGTATTGAGAACTTAAATAACTTGAGAAATCGCGTCGAAGAGGTCATTCATCAAAATTTAGGTGTGGAGAGTGAAATAGAGCTGTTAGAAAGAGGTTCTATCGTATCCGGTACCTATAAGGCACAGCGTATTATTAAGACATATTAGAACCATAGGCAAAGGCGTCGTGGATGATACCCTGAAAAAGGAATCATTCTAACCTAAATCTTCCTACTATGAGCCATTAGTTCTCATCGTAGGTTCTTATTACCCTTGTTGCCTTAAACTTTTCGCGTCCTAAAATTCCCATTGGAACAAGTTCCACATCACTTTCTACAATTAGGTTTTTCTTAAAGGCATCCTCAACCCGTTTCTTCAATGGCTTTAGGTCTTTAACATCAGGTTTATATTCCATCTTTACCTTTAATACCTGTAACTCTCCGGGTTTATCCACGATTATCTGGTAGTCGGTTGCCAATTCAGGGATAATAGCTATTATCTCTTCAACGTCTATAGGAAGGATGTTTTTACCTCTGACCTTTGTGATATGAGCCGCTCTGCCTCTCACCATGGATATCTTGGGGTGAGTCCTGCCGCAGGAACATGGTTCATAAGGGAGTATTTTAGTGACATCACCTGTGCGGTATCTTATTATAGGGGTAGCATCTGGCCATAAAAGGGTTATTATCAGTTCCCCTTCCTGACCAGGGGTTAAGACCTCTCCTGTTTCCGGGTCAATGATCTCTGTTATGACCAGGTCTAAAAAGGTGTGTAGACCCTCCCCCGATTCACACTGGGCACCAATAAGACCTGCATCTACTGAACCATAAAGAGTTCTGAGGATGACATTATAGTCGTCTTCTACTCTCCTCTTGTATGCTTCTGCCCATCCTTCTCCCAGTGCCGAAATGAGCCTAATACTTCCATTCTTGATATCGTACCCCATCTCTGTTGCCCTTTCGAAATACTTTAGTACCAGACTTGGCAAATATTCAAGTACTGAGACACCAACCATCTGACCGAGTTTTATCTGGTTATCTAACACTCCTCTCCCAGCACTAAGTGCCATGACCATTGCACCAAGGTGTTGATAACCCCCTTGACAGCATGGGAAGCCAGTCAGAACATGGACCACGTCAGAAGGTCTTGCCCCTAATGTCCATCTTGCCCTTGCTTCTGCATCCATGAGATTCTTCCAGTCTTTACTGCTCCACAGAATAGCCATAGGGACCCCTGTGGTGCCTGAGCTTGATTCCAGGTATTTTACCTCTTCGAAAGGTACAGCCAGCCTATCCGGTATCGGTGCCTTGCGAAAGTCCTCTGAAGAATGGATCAAGGGCAACTTTTTCAGATCATCTAATGTATTGATTTCCGAAGGTTTTATCCCAGCACCATCGAATTTTTGCCTGTAAAACTTGGTTTTTTCATATGCACGGCTCACTGTCTCCTGGAGAAGCTTTTCCTGCAATTTCCTCAAGTCTTCTAAAGGCATAGTCTCTAATTCTTCGTTCCAGTATTTCCTTTCTTTTACCATGGTATAACCTCCTTCCTCTTTAGAGGAGAACCTTGTTTTTCGTCAGACCCTTTATGTCACCAATTTCTATAGCCGCCTGACATCCTAAGGTTCCACTCTGGTTTCAGATAGCGTTCTTTTAGATACCGCTCCTTTAATTGATGTTCTTGAGGGCTAAGTTCCCCCTTTCTCAATTCTATTTCCAATCCCTTTTGAAAGCCCTCTACGAATATTCCCTGGAGCTTAAAGAAATCTATGTCTTTACCTACATGGTCGCTCACCGAAGTTATATTTCTGGCCAGATAATCTACCACCACCTCTCTCTTTAATCCCTTAAACACCATTATCCGGGAAAGTTTTTGGGCATCAAATCCAATTAAAATAGAACCATGCTGTAGAAAAGCACCATTAACCCGTCGTTGAGAACTCCCGCAAATCTTTCTTCCGCATACGGATATCTCGTATCGTGAAGGGGATGAAAAACAGCTTGGGTTGGATTTCTTTTCATATAAACCGACTTTCCCTCCTTTTGGTGTAATTAATTGGGCATCGATATCCAGCCTCTTAAACCCCTCGATTAAACAGGAACTTATTTTTTTATAAGTTCCCATGATATTTCGTGGAAAAAGCGAGTTGCCTGACGAGCAGACAAAAGAGTAGGTCAGCTCCTCATCGTGAAGAACCGCTTTTCCGCCAGTAAGACGACGAACAATATCTGTCCCCAATCTTTCACATACCTGTAAGTTAATGTTGCCTTCAACCTGTTGAGAATATCCGAGAGATACTGCATGAGGTTTCCAACCGTAGAATCTGATAGTAGGCGGGGATTTACCTTGACTGCAGGACTTTAATATAGCCTCATCTATAGCCATATTTTCAAACGCATTCAGAAAACCAGTGGTCAATAGACGCCACTTTGAGGGTTTGTCTTTCTCCATTATCCTTCTCCTGTTGTTGAAGGATCCTTTCCAGGAGCCTACCAGCATGGTAAGAGCTTCGAACAAATGGACCCGAAGCCACCCCCAGGAAACCCATCTCTTTGCCTATTGATTCAAGCTTTTTGAACTCATCGGGATAGAGAAATCTTTCTTCCGGAAAATGACGATCAGAAGGGCTGATATACTGCCCCATAGTCAGGACATCACATCCAACATTCCTGAGGTCTTTCATGGAGCAGAGAATCTCTTCCCTTGTTTCTCCCAAGCCCAGCATTAAACCCGATTTTGTTACAATGTCACTGTCAAGGTTTTTTGCAAACCCCAGGACATTTAAAGAACGGCAGTAATCTGCACCAGGCCGGGTCATGGAATAAAGGCGAGAAACCGTTTCCATGTTGTGGTTAAAGACAGTGGGGCTTGATTTGACCACCTCTCGTACAGCATCATGGCTGCCTTTAAAATCAGGGACCAGCACTTCAACTTTGGAATCTGGCAAAACTTCTCGTATAGCCGTAACGGTCTTTGAAAAGTGTTCAGCACCTCCATCCGGCAGGTCGTCTCTGGTTACAGAGGTAACAACCACATAGGTTAATCCCAGAACCTTTGCTGCCTGTGCTACCCTTAATGGTTCATCTAACTCAAGAGGGTTTGGAGTTCCTCCATGTATGGCACAAAATCGGCAGTCCCTGGTACAGATAGTACCCATAATCATAAAAGTGGCTGCCCCCCCCCCGAAACACTCACCAATATTCGGGCATTTGGCACTCTGACAGACTGTGTTCAGTCTCAAATCCGAGAGTATATTTTTAACCTTGAATAAACCTTTCCCCCGGGAAATATCCTTCTTGAGCCACGAAGGGAATCTGCTAACTCTCATGGTTGTTCCTTGTATAGATATAACAAAGGGGTTCTCTACCTTTTTATGTTACTCTTCTGTGTCTCACCTACGCCGATAAATGGCACAGCTCCACCACCGGTAACCTGTGGGAGTATCCCATTCCATTTATCTATAGCCTTGAGATTGGCCTCTACCTTTCTAAGCTCTATAAGATCTGATGAAATATTCGCTCTCTGCAGCCTAAGGGACTCTGCCTCTGCCTTGGCTGCCGTAACCTTTTGCTCTGCCTCTATCTTTATCCTTTCCAGGTCCCTTTTTGCCTTCAGTGCAAGCTGTTCTGCTGTCTGCTTTGACTCGATGGCTTCCATAAATATCTTGGAGAAGCTAAAACCGACGATAGAGAATGCATCAACTGCTATGTTGTGCGTCATGAGCCTTTCAGTAAGGGTTGTTCTCATTGCCTCGCTTACTGCTGGCCTCTTTGTGATAAGCTCTTCTGCTGTATACCTGGCTGTCACAGCCTTTACTACCTCCTGCACTGCGGGGTCTATGATTCGCTCTTTAAAGTGTATGCCGATAGACTGATAGACAATATTTGACTTATCTGGAATTATATGATAATTAAGCGCAACCTCTGAACTCACTTCCTGAAGGTCAGACGATGAAGCAGCGGCATTTGTCAAAGATTTCTGAACCTTGACATCCATCGGGACAATCTCCTGCATTATGGGTATCCTGAAATGCAGCCCTTCTCCAAGCACATTCTTCTTAACAGCGCCAAAATTAAGGACAACTCCCCTTTCACCTGCCCCAATCTGAACCCATGGCCTTAAAAGCAATAAAAACAAGAAAATCGCTCCAATAATCAATGCCAGCCTCATAGGTCCTTTCTTCATTGCAGACTCCATTGCCTCCTTAGCCCTGTAAACATCCCTTTCATTCATTGTACTACCTCCTCTTTATGTTACTTCCTGCCACCATACATTGCAAATATTCCATATTTATAGAAACAGTCTATATCTTTGAATCCTGCACCTTTCAAGGCATTCAGTTGGTCGGTTAATGTGTCAAGCTTACTATGATGCTCCTTTTCTGTATGATTACTGATAATACCTTCATACCTGCTTTCTAGTTTCAATGCAGTCTGTCTCCTGATTATCCATTCCTTCCATAATTCCAGATACCATTTCTCAAGGGTTTCTGCTGGTGAGAGGACAACATCTGTGTTTACAAAATAGCCCCCCCCTCTTAAGCAGGAATAAATGTAATTAAAGATTGATTTCTTCTCATTCATTGTCAGATGGTGAATGGCAAGGGAGGAAACTACCATGCTGAAATCTGCAAGTGAAATATCTTTGGATAACAATAGCTCCTGAAAACTTGCTTTAATGAAGTGGATATTCTTAAAGCCAGCCAGTCTTTCTCTGGCTTTGTTCAGCATATTCTCTGAACCGTCAATCAATGTAGCTGATATAGAACTATCAATTTTTAAAAGCTCATGTATCAGAATACCATCTCCACATCCCATGTCCAAAACTCTGCTTTGTTGATCGTTCCCGAGGAAATACCTGTAGAAAGATTTCAATACTTCCAGCAATCTTCTCCTCTCTAAGATCCGGATATCTGCCGTTTCCAGGTACTCATGGGCAAATGCCTTTTCTGCCCATCGGGTCTTGTCAAATTCTGTCATGATTATGACCTGTCTTCACAGCCCTCGCTGCCTTCTATGCCTTCATGGGACTTAAATGTCCAACTTATTCCCACATTACGTAATATACCTTATTGCCTATCTTTTTTGCCTTGGCTAATCCAAGCCTTCTGAGTACGATAAAATTTTTCTTAAGGTCTAACTCCCCTAAACCGAACTCTTCCGCGATTTCCTCTGGCAACACATTGCCTTTTTCTTTAATAAATTCATAAATCTTTTTCTGTATATCAGAAAGCTCTTCCATCGGCGATCTTTTAAACGTTTCCATAAAATTTTCTGTTACCATCTGTGCTATTGGATCGCAAGGATTTTTAGGTAGTGTAGCGTTTATATAACAGTCTTCACAGACCCTTTCCCATCGTATCTTGTACCTGTATTCACTATCCAACTCAGCCCCACAGTTACTGCATTTCATTATACCCGCCCCCTGGCTTTAAGGTTATCGCAGCTTACCTCTTGCAAGAGATGCAAATATACCTCCAAAACAAAGGGTAGCAAAAATGATGAAAACCACCTTTAAACCTTTCAAAAAAAGCAGATAGTATTCAGATGTAATTTGAACCCTTCCGATGTACAAGGCAAATATAAGCATTGCAATTCCCATACTGAGCATCTGTCCAATGAGTCTCATTGTTCCAACCATTCCAGAAGCTACTCCATAGGATCTCTTTTCAACAGAGCTCATAATTGCATTAGTATTGGGGGATGAGAAAAGAGCAAAGCCAAAACCAACAAGGATTAGACTGGTTACAATGAATGCTAAAGGCGTTTCCCCATCCAGGAAGGTAAACAGGAAAAGCCCTGAAGAGGTCAACATCATCCCAATTGAAGCAACTATTCTTGGCTCAATCCTGTCTGAGAGCCTGCCTGCAAGAGGGGAGAATATAGCCATTACAACAGGTTGGGATACCAGTACAAAGCCTGCGTTTTGAGGACTGAACCCTTTTATATATTGCAAATAAAGGCTTAAAAGGAAACTTATGGCAAATGTGGCACTATAATGGATCAAGGCTGCCATGTTGGAGAAAGCGAAGACTGTATTATTTAGGAAGAGTTTTATATCTAAGATAGGGTTTTTCACCTTCATCTCCCACTTGACGAATGAAAATATCCCTAATGCACCCATCAGAATCAGCCATACACCCGATATCGTTGGCAGGAGAGAAAAACCGTACATTATCGTTACAAGGGTAAGACCATAGAATATAGAGCCGGTAAAATCGAACTTCTCCCCCTGTGCTTCAGCCCACTCTCCTTTCAATTTCCAGAATATAAAGCCGATTACTATCGCACCTAGGGGAACAGTCATAATGAAAATGCTTCTCCAACCAAAATGCTGTGTTAAAAATCCACCTAAAAATGGGCCAAGAGACAGCCCTGAATAAACCGCAGCAACATTTATCCCCAAAGCTTTGCCTCTTTCTCCAATAGGAAATACTGAAGTTAATATAGCTACACCGGTCCCGAATATCATCGCACTCCCTATTCCCTGTAAAACCCGAAAGGCTATAAGTGCAATAGCAGATGTTGAGATGGCAGAGAGAAGAGATGAAACAGTAAAAAATACTATGCCGTATGTAAAAATCTTTTTCCTTCCATGTATATCTGCTATCCTTCCGGAAGGGACAAGGAACATTGCGGCGGCTAAAAGATATGCGGTGGCAACCCAATTTAACAAAACCGCATCCATAGCAAATTCTTTCCCAATTGAGGGAAGGGCAATATTAACAGAAGATCCCATAAAGGGCGTAAGGAAAGATGCCAGGGTAGCAACGAGTAAAGCAGCCCTTTTATTTACAGTACTGTCCATATTCATTTTCCTTAATGGCAAGTAATATTCGATATCTTTGTATAACCTGCCAAGAGCTTTGGGGAAGTCCCCTGAGAGCCAATTCATAGATTTTTTGGGAGACCCTTCTTAGCGAGCGGAATGTAGAAAATTCACATGTTTGACCCGCAAGAGGCGGGGAGTTTGTGAATTTTCAATGGAGTGAGCTTAGATGGGTCAAAAAATGTATGCTGAAACGAAAGGGGTACTTCTTCAAAGCTCTCATTCCTGCTAATTTACCAATACTTCATCCTTAAAACTGGGAAATTTTCTTTGAAGCTAACATAAGCTAGCAGAAAGGTGCCTTCTGGTCAAGAAAATAAGTCTTATATCAACGGAGGCTAGAGGTACTGTTAACTGAGCAAAAACCTGAAAGTTATTGACTCTTTAGCCTTTTTATAATAACTTACCTTTGAACTGTCAAACCTAAATTCAAAATTTTGACCTATTCTTAAATTTAAAGGAGGAAAGGATGTTTAGTAAAGAGATACTTATTGGTACCAAAATTTCTTGCGGGGTCAACCGAACAGTTGACATAGGAGATCTTTCTCTATTGAACAGCTTCTTGTGGCTTATTCAACCAATTCATGTAGATGCGGAGTATGCCAAGCAATCATTTTCAGGAGAACGTAATTTAGCTGCTCCAGCCATATTGGCTGTTGCCGATGGCCTCGTCCACGTCCGTGGGGGACTTAATGAACTCCTGGAAAAGCACGGGAAAGAGATTATAGCTTATGTGGGCATAGACGGTGTTCGGTTCACCCTACCCGTGCTTTCTGGTGATACGCTCAGGGCAGATGTGGAAGTAATAGAGGTGCGACCAACAAAAAACCCGGTGCGAAGCGTATTATCATACAAAAATAAAACCTATAACCAGCGTAATGGACTGGTTGTAGAATATACAAGCAGGATTCTCATCGGAGAGGTAAATAAACAATAAAAAGTGGGCAAGTCTGCTTTTGCCTTTTATTGATGGTTCTGATAATTAGGGGGAAAGTAGTTGTACTTTTCATTATAGGGTTTTTATGAAGAACTATATATGGTGGATAAGGTATATCTAAAAAACCCATTCACGATTTACGATTCACTTTAGAAAAGACCGGGGAGCGAAGAATCAGCATGGTTATGGTTACACAGAGGGCAAAACCGGCCATGACTCCGAAACTCATATTGTAAGAACCTGTCCAATCTCTAATTAACCCCACAAAGTAAGGACCCAGCACCATACCAATACTTAAACAGGTGGATATAACACCAAAGCCAAAGCCGAGATTTTGGGGTTTCATAAGATCCGATGGCAGAGAAAACACCGGGGCAGGGACTAATGCCACTGAAACCCCGATTAGTGCCATCAAGAATATGAGTAGAGTAGTAGCATAGGGAATGAAGAACATAAGAACTGCTAAAGCAAGTCCCCCCATGGCTATCAGAGTTTCTTTAAAGCCGATTTTATCTATAAGGTAGCCAACCACAGGGCTGAAAATGAGGGAGCCCCACATGATGAAACTGGCAAGAAACCCGGCAAACTCTATGCTAAAACCCTTATCCGCTATAAAGAAGTCTGGTCCAAAGGTAGTAAAAGATATTGTTGATGCATTAAACCACATCCATGCAATCCCTACAAGCCATATTGAAATACCTGCTTCTTTAAAGTTGCCTAGCCCTATCCTTTTCTCACTGAAAGGCTTGCCTGTGATGGGGGGAGCTGGTTTATAGAAGAGAAGGAAGACTATCAGAGCTACAAAGGTGAGAATGCCGCTAACTGAAACGGACGCCTGCCAACCCAAATTCTTCCCTAACCATCCCAGAGTGGTAAATGATATTATTGTACCCAGTGGCATGGCGGTATTATATATTCCCATGGCTACGCCCAACTCTTTCCCATTAAACCATTGAGCGAGAAATTGAGGCAGACCTATTGCAAGAATTAAAGCGCCAACTCCTGAGACTGTCCTCCCCAGGGCCAGAAGGAAGAAGGTTTTGCCAAAAATTACTGTGAGGGTGCCAATAATCATCAAAATAAAACAGGAAGCGGCTATCTTCCTTGTTCCATAGAGATCAAATAGTATTCCCCCTGGTATGGACAGGAATATTCCCGGTAGAGCAAAGAAACCCATAAGAAGTCCTGCCTGGGTGTGAGAGATGTGCAATTCCTGGATAATAAGACTTAAAATAGGGGGTATAGCTTGAAATACAAAAGCGAAGGCGAGCATAGATGTGTAAGTTAAGACCAGAATATTCCATCGGTACCTTTCGTCCATAAAACCGCTTTCCTCTCTTTTCTGGGGGATTATTTAGCATAACTCTTTTCTCTAATTAATTCCATTACAACAGGGTTCTCTGGATCAGGACAGGCTATATGGGCTGTGTCTTTATCCTTCTCCCATGGCATACTGCCTCCCACCATTAATGCCATAATACAAGGGTAGGCACTATAGAAAGCGGATGGACACATCCCACCCGGTGTCGTACCGCTCACGTCAAATTCCTGTCCCACCTCATGTCCATAGGTACAGGTCCCCTTCTGGGATACAATCTTCAAGGTGATTTTTGGATATTCATACTCCTCTGCCATGACTCAATTCCTCCTTTTGTAAAGAAAAAACCTTCTATATTCGTCTAAGTCATTCTTGCTAACCTCTTTGCTATCTTTTATGCTCTTATATACCTCCTCTGGATCCTTAGTTATCCTTTCACATACCTCTCTGACGGCATACATATAGGATAATACTTTTCTTTCTATAACAATACTTACCAGAGGTTTAAAAACCTTAATTATCAACTCGACAAACCTGTTATTTGCCTTCAGATAGATGTGGAAGATATTTTCAATGAATTCTCCATTATGGTCTTCTTGGTATTCCACAATTACTACTGCCTTCCCCATGAGTTTCTTAATGACCTTCCCGTTGTATTGTCCATTACAATAAAATACAATGGTTCTTGGATCCTTATGTATCAATCTGAAGTCCCCGATTATACTTCCTCCATCTTTAAAATGAAAAGACTGGTCTTTGTTCTTGGTGATGACGAGGTTACGAATATTCAATCCTCGTATGATGTTCGTTGCTAAAGGGAGTCTGTCCATGAGATATTTATATATTGATGGGTTGGTTTCAAACCTTACACCTCCTATTTTCTTGAATACAGTACAATCCTCAACGACCTTTATAATCTTATCTTTATCTCTGTCAGTGCCTGATAATACGGAAGGGGGGATTTGGAGTTTCCTTTCTGTTTCACTCAATGCCTCATCTGCTAAGTTATAAATTGTACTGACAAAGAGACAGATCAAGATTATTGATGATATAATTAATTTATTTCCCACCTTATCCAGCCACCTGTGCATAGCTCTCCTGAGCAAAAATGTTCGAAAACTGCATCTTCATTTTCTTCCTTTATTTTCTTCAGGATTTCATAAATGTTTCTGTATGGACAATCATGATAATAATCCATAAGCTTTCCATCTCTATATACCATTATATCGATACTCTTATCAAAGTTTATGTACTGTTCTATATAGATTTTTTTAGTCAAAGGTATTCTCCAGTGATAAAATGCACATAAAAAGCATTGCCTTTGTTTTTGGAGGGGTATTGTGACCTTTGAGTTTTGTCATTTCGAGGAGCAATAGCGACGAGAAATCTTAATGGTTTTAATTTGATAATTCCCTGTAGCTTGCTACAGGGTTTCAGTAGTCATTCCCCTTGCGAACCCCGTATCAAGTACGGGGCAGGCACAGGAATCCAGAAAACTAAAAGACAGGATTCCTCGCTTCGCTCGGAATGACAGGCGAAAGAGCATGCTCTGAGCAAAGCGAATGGGGTCGAAATGACACTATTGGCTATTTTTCAAAGGTCTTATAAGTGGTGTTATTCGGCTAATTTAGCGTAGATAATAATAAAATGCCAGCAACATGTCAACTTGAACTTGTAAGTTACGGGGTTTTTGTGGTATTATTAAAAAAATATGTAATTTGTTAATCTCTGTAAAAGGAATTGTCATTTAAAGTTGACGGTCTCGTAAAAAGCCCCTATAGCCGTCACTCCCGCGAAAGCGGGAGTCCAGAACTCGTTGACTTTTCTGGATTCCCGTTTTCACGGGAATGACAGAAAAGGGTGTTTCCCAACTTTTTACATCTGTATAAAAGGAATATTGCATGTCAACAATAAATATAAAAGAAATTATTGAAAAAGAAATCCATGAAGATGATATTAAAACCCGAAGTCAATTTATGGATAGTTTTAAAGGCGAAGTATCGGCTTTTATTGACGGTTTAACAGATGCTTTTTATAAATGGGAGGAATATGATTCTAAGATCGATACGGATATAAGGAAAGCATATGTTTCAGCATTCCTTTACAATGCTATAGATAGTCTAACATTATCAATGAAATTATTTCTGTCAGGTTATATCATACCTTCTGGCAACCTCTTGCGTTATACACTAGAATCATTATGTTTGGCTATTTTATGTTCAGACAAAAGCTTACCTTATTATGAAAAAATAGAACAAAATAAATTTTCAGCAAATGCAGCTTTGAATTGTGTTTTGAAGAACGCTGAAAAACTAAATATAATTAAAGAATCAATTGAAACTTTAAAGGGAATTTATGAATACAATCACAACTACAGTCATGCTACCTTACTAAGCTTATATCATATATTTTCAAAGCGTGGTGAACAATATTTTGGCCCGTCATTTGATAAAGGCAAAATGGTTATCTACAAAAAAGAAACTGAGACCAGGGTAAATCTTGCAAAAGTCTTTAGCAATATTATTGAAGGCATATTACACGGATGAGCACCGTGTGCAAAAAAGGCGGATTTATTTAAATGGAGAAAAGACATCCTGTAGACAAGCTGATTCAACATGCCATCAATCTTGGGGTCAGTGACGCTAAGATTGTATCTGTTGAAGCGATTTCTGTCGAAGACCATCTTGCAAAAATGTGTGAAGAACCACGATGTGATGGCTATGGACAGACAATAAACTGTCCGCCTCATGTTATGAAGCCTGATAGGTTCAGAGAATATATTGGACAGTATAAGCTTGCCCTGGTCTTTAAGCTCGATGTCCCCACAGAGATACTTCTTACCGATGACCGGCTTGATGTAGCCAGAATTATTCATGAAACTGCTGCAACTATTGAGCAGTTTGCAATAAATGACGGACATACAAACTCAAAAGGGCTTGCCGCAGGTTCTTGCAAGCGAATTTTTTGTAGCGGATATGATGAATGCTGTGCTTTAAATGAGGGCGTTTATTGCAGGTTTCCTGACCTGGCAAGGCCATCCCTGTCGGGGTTAGGAGTGAACTTCTTTAAACTGAGTAAGGTGCTAGGCTGGCAGATAAGCAAAATCACAAAAGACAGCAATCCGGATGATGTCCCCATGGGAATGATGGCAGGGATGGTTTTGATAGGGTAGGGAGATACCTGCCGATAGGCTTTGTCAGAAATGGAAAGAGGAAAATAGAATACCGGGAAAGGTTTTTATGAAGGGAATCAAAAAGTATATAGTTGTTTTCTTTATCTTGTTTGTGTTCTTGCTGACCGCCTCTGTAACATGGGCACTCAGTCTTAAAGGTCGGGTGGAGGAACATACCCTGAAAAACGGTATGAAGATTCTCATACTTAAGCGGCAGTATTCTCCTACAGTATCCTTCTTCATGAGCTTTAAAGTTGGTTCAGCAGATGAGTATTCCGGGATTTCCGGGACAGCCCATCTGTTGGAACACATGCTGTTTAAAGGCACAAAGATGTTGGGGACAAGGGACTACCTAAAGGAAAAGAAGATATTGGATGAAATCGACCAGGTAGCTTTGAGGCTTGATAATGAGATACTTAAGGGAAAGAAAGCAGACGAGGCTAAGATAAACAAGTTAAAAGCTGAATTGGGAAGATTACAGAAAAGGCATAAGAGATATGTGGTAAAGGATGAGATAGATTCGATATATTCAAAAAACGGGGGGGTTGGTTTAAATGCTTCAACGAGCTATGATATTACAAGGTACATGGTTAGCCTTCCATCGAACAGGGTTGATCTCTGGGCTAAAATAGAATCGGACAGGATGTTGAACCCGGTACTCAGGGAGTTTTATTCCGAGAGAGACGTAGTCACGGAAGAGAGGAGACAGAGGATCGATTCCAGCCCTGATGGGAAACTCTATGAAAACTTTATGGCAGCAGCATTTATAGCCCATCCGTATCGAAGACCGATAATTGGCTGGATGTCAGATTTAATGTTTTTAAAAAAGAGAACCACTGAGAGGTTTTTTAAGACCTATTATGCCCCAAATAACACTGTAGTTGCAGTAGTAGGTGATATAGACACCTCAAAAACTTTAGAGATTATCAAAAAATACTTTGAACATATCCCTTCTCAACCTATTCCGTCGTTTATTCCCACAAAAGAGCCAGAGCAAATGGGAGAGAGAAGGCTAAAGGTAAAATTCGATGCGAATCCCAGCCTGATTATAGGTTACCACAAACCCACTGTGCCTGATTTTGACGATTACGTTTTTGATATTATAGATGGCATACTGTCGAGTGGTCGAACCTCCAGGTTTTATAAAAGGTTGATAGATGAGGAAAAGATTGCCGTAAGTGTAGAAACAGCAAACGGGCTTCCAGGTGCAAGGTACCCAAATCTCTTTGCTATATTTGCTGCTCCAAGACACCCCCATACCACTACTGAGCTGGAACAGGCCATCTATAGGGAAATAGAAAGATTGAAAAGAGAGCCAGTAAACGAAAGGGAACTCAGGAAGATAAAAAACCAGTTACAGGTTGGTTTTATAAGAGCGCTTAACTCCAATTCCGGGTTAGCAAGTAAGCTCTCTTATTACCAGACTGTTGCAGGAGATTGGAGATATATAGAGGATCAGTTGGATGTAATAGAACGAATAACCCCTCAGGATATATTGAAGGCTGTCAGAAAGTATCTTGCCGAGGACAACAGAACAGTGGCAGAGCTGGTAAAAAAGGAAAAAGAATAGAAGGGGACGAGATGATAGTGAAAAGGGCGATTATTTCACTGTATTTGATAATCATAGCAGTAACAGTCTGCCTGTGCGTCGTAGCCGCAGGCAGACTGGCATCTTTTGCAGAGGATGCTAATACACCACAGCACCCCAGGGATATGATTTTTAAACCCCTGGTGTTTTCTCCTCCAAAAGGGGAACGGGTACTCCTAAATAACGGTATGGTTCTGTATATTCTGGAGGACCATGAGCTTCCCGTATTGAATCTGTCTGCGGTTATAAGGACCGGCTCGGTTTATGAACCTGCGGATAAGGCAGGTTTGGCTGAGTTAACCGGTGGAGTTATGAGGACAGGGGGCACCCGTTCTATGACGCCGGATGAGATAAACGACCAACTGGAGTATATTGCAGGCGCTGTAGAAATAGGTATTGGAAGCGAATCCGGGTCTGCCTCCCTTTCTGTGATGAAGAAGGATACAGACATTGGTATAAAGATATTTGCTGACATTATGATGAACCCGGGATTCGATCAGGAAAAGCTAGACCTGGCTAAAAAACAGGAGATTGAGGCTATAAGGCGCAGGAACGACAATCCTGACAGTATAGCCTTCAGGGAATTCAGAAGGCTTTTATACAAGGATAACCCCAGGGGCAGGGTATCCACGGTCAAATCGATTAACGCGATTACCAGAAAAGATTTGATTGAGTTTCACAACAGGTTCTTCCACCCGGAAAATGTAATGCTTGCTATCTCCGGAGACTTTCAGAGGGATGAGATGGTGAAAAAGGTCGAAAAGGCTTTTCAGAACTGGGAAAAAACCGGGGTCAAGATACCCAGAGAACTTCCCCCTTCATATTCCTTTGAAAAATCTATAAATTATGCCTTTAAGGATGTACCTCAGTCCACAATTGTACTTGGGCATCTGTCAGTTAGAAAAACCCATCCTGACTACTTTCCATTTAAGGTATTGAACTTTATCCTAGGAGAATCCGGTTTCAATTCCAGGTTGACTTCAGAGATCAGGTCTAATAGGGGTCTTGCATACAGTGTGGGGAGTATTTACAGAGGTGATGTGGAATATGGGGTGTTTGCCGTTATATGCCAGACCAAATCCGTTACTACCTCCAAGGCAATATCCCTGATCTATAACATTATAAAAGACCTGAAGAAGAACGGTGTTACAGAAAAAGAGCTTCAATGGGCAAAGGAGTCTATCATTAACAAATTCATCTTTTCTTTTACTTCTTCTGCCAGTATAGTAAACCAGCAGATGAGCATAGACTATGACAACCTGCCGGAGGATTTCTTAGAGAAGTATCAGGAAAACATATCCAGGGTTACATTTGAGGATATTAAAAGGGTGGCAAAGTATCTTTACCCTGATAGCTCCATTCTTGTCGTGGTAGGCAAAAGTAAGGATTTTGACAGACCACTGTCTGAGTTTGGTAAAGTTCATGAGATAGAGTTGAAGGATGAGTAGAAATATATTTATAGTAAATGGATTAAATAACCATCTACTACGTAGGACAACCCCGATAAATCGGGGCTGTCTAAGATACAGAGCTTTAAATAAAAGCTGAATAGTTACATTCTTAGTGAACCAATTTTCTCAGAGATTCGATAAAGTGCAGGAAAAAGGGGGCTGTTTTTGCCCCTTTAACCCATTTGTCACAACCAAGGACAGGATATTTGGTTATAAGTACCAGTAATACACCTACAATAATGGAACTCCTTATAAAACCAAAGACTGCCCCACCCAGCCTGTCGATCCAGCCCAGTTGAACCAACCTTATCAACTTCTTGAGCAATATACCAACGAGGGTCAGAAAGACCGCTACCAGGAGAAATACTGCAATAAAGCTTACTATATTGGCGACGTTAGGGTTATGAATCAGTTTCCCCAATATCTTTGCCCCACCTATATATGACCTGCTGGCAATGACTATGCCTAAGATCAGAGCGAGGAGGGAGAAACTCTCCTTAATCAGTCCCCTTTTTACCCCAAAGATGATGCTGATGCCTACTATGAAAATGATTACGAAATCCAGCCAGTTCATGATTTTAGCCCCCCGGTTAAACTAAGCAACTCTCTCAATAAATTCCTTTATCTTGGCAAATACCTCTTCACATCCATTCCGACGCAGGATGCCATGTCGGTTAAACTCGAACGTACGGGACTCTTTTTTCTTTGAAATAATACCATCAAGGATAATGGATGCACTTCGCGGGTCTACAATAGGGTCGTTTTTCTCCTGGATTACAAGAGCAGGAACAGAGACCTTGCCCAGAGAGTCTCTGGTTTTGTCCATGAGAAGGCTCAATTCTCTCAGGCCTTTGATGCTGTTTCTGGAGTAATTGATTTCAGGATTCTCAGACTGGTTGTCCACATATTCCAGTCTCCCCTCTTCTATATTGAACTTCTCCAGCAGTTCATTCCAGAAGTGAATAGGGCCTATTAACTTCGTCTTTATACTCTTGAGCTGTAAGGGAGCATTAACGGTAAAAAGACCTGCAATCTTACCTTCTTTGTTGGCAGCAGCCAAAAGAGCCAGGGTACCTCCTGTGGAAAATCCACCGATTACTACGCGTTCACAGGCATTCCTTAGAACCGTATAACCCCTGTTAAAAGAATCGTACCAATCCTTCCATGTAACATCCGCCAGGTTGTAAGGTGAGGTGCCATGCCCCCTCAGGCGCGGGCCATAGACAGAATATCCGGATTTGGCAAGAGAATCTCCCAGAAGTCTCACTTCTTCGGGTGCCGACATGTAACCGTGACAGATGAGCACACCTGTTTTTGATTTCCCCGGGTTTAAATAAAAAGGTGCCCCCACTTCCTGAGGTTTCGACAGTTCCTCATTATAATACCTGTCATAATCCTCTCTAAACATTTCCTTATCCATTTTGGAAAGAAGGTTTACCATTTTGGACATGACCTTCTTATGGGAACGGCCAAATTCCTTCTTGATGGTTCTGCACAAATCCTTTACATTCTCTATCTCGTTAACTATAACCCTGATGGTGTTTTCTATACGTATCTTGTGGAATTCATGGGGCATTTCAAGTCTATGGGTATCAATGAAATAGGTGCCATCGCTCTTTTTAATGATTTCTTCTTTTATAGCAAGCCCTTCAAAATTGTCATAGTCTTTTTCCCTTTCATCCGCTACCAGCTCGATGGGCAGATTATCGAGGGAAGGGTGAAGATTGAACCTTTTCTCCTTCTTAATCTTCTCACAGGCTAAAAACAGTTTGCATTTAAAGAGATAATCCGATGTCTTTTTTTTATTCAGAGAGAGTAACCCGCATGAAAAGAGGTGGTCCATGTTGACAGTTACCATTGAATATATTCTATCCATAAAATGATTGGTCAACCGACGGGAAATACGTGCCAGATTAAAACCTGCGGGGTCATCGCCGTAAAGCAGCCTTCTCAGGTATTCTGTTAAGGAAGAGAAGGGTTTATTCTTCCTGAAATAGTAACGGTCCAAAAAATCCCTTACCCTTGCCGGTGTCCCAAAAGTCACATGTATATCCGAATCCGAAAAAAGCAGATTACCCTCTATCTCCAATTCCTCTTCCAGACGTTCCGGTATCCCTTTTACGAACTTTGATGCCAGGGTTTGGATGATGTTCTTCCCTGGCCTTATGGGAAAGTAAGTCAGGTTGGTGGGGATGATAACGGTTTCCTTATCAGAGATTTCGTCTATTGTTTCAATGTTAAACCTATTCAGATAATCCGAGACCTTTTCCCTGTCCCCTTTTTTATGGGCAGATATAATCTCTCTCTTATAGAACTCCGAAAGGAGCGCCAGGTAAGCAGACCCCGTATGTATCGGTCCCTTTCTTCCGGGGTAATTGACCATGAAATTTCTGGAACGGATAACCTTTTTGGTCTTTATCATTGCCCCTTCAGGAAAGATAACCCAATTATTTCTGCCGGTGATAAGGTCACCTATTATGATGTTGTTTCGATTTGGGTCATCCAATGACAGGGCGCCTACAGCCGTTAAATAATCTCCAAACTTTCCTTTAAAAAAGGATGAATCTGCCAGAGAATGGGGCATATTGTTTGTTGTCTTTTTAATTATGTAGGGGAGAAGAAAGGTTTCAGCCCTGGTAAAATGGTTTACAACATAGAGGATGGGGTTATCAGGTATGTTTTTATCGCCGGCTATATGTATGTCCGCTTTTATAAATCTTTCCAGAAGCTTGAGGGACAGGACTGTGCCGTACAGTATTGCGTTTGTAAAGGTATGTTTTGTCTTTATTTATATCTCTCCCTTCGGTTGTTCAGAATTACATATCTTCTAACTATTTATATTACTTAACATATTTGAGAACCGTCCCTTTAATACCTTGTTGCCTAACGCGGTTATGTGTCGATTGTTTTCAGTCCTAAGAATTTAACCATCGGATCAAAATCTCTGTCGTCATGTAATAAAGGCAACCCGTAATGAATACAGAAGGTTCCGATCATGACGTCTATTGTCTTCCGCACGGTAACGCCCTTTCTCCTGAGAGTCCTGTAATTAACAGCACTCTGTAAAGCCAAGGCACGGCCACCCATTGCCATAAATGGCATTCCCAAGAGGAGGTCTCTTGCGATACTGAAGTCCTTATCGCTTTGAAATCCCTGGAGCACTTCGGTCAGTACCAAATCGCCCATGATGAGAGGGGTATTCCCAAGTGAGGAATCAAGCCAATCCGTTTGAGGTGTTTTCTTGCCGTTAAAGTAGTCGATCCAGACGGAAGAATCAACGAAGATCATCTGTCTAACCGCATCTCGTCAAGGTTGCCAGTCCATTTAAGTTTTCCCCGAAAACCCTTTATTCTTTCCTGGCCCTTTATCTTTACCAGAAGTCTTAAGCCCTCTTCTATCACATCTTTCTTTGTCTTTTTTTCCGAAGCCTTGAGCGCGGATTCCATCAATTCATCGTCTATAACTACATTCGTTCTCATTAGTCACCTCCCATATGTATAAATACTCCCTATTATACACATTCACGGAGCTATTTGGAATGCCATTTTATTTTACACATAATATATTTGAGAACTGTCCCGCTAATACCCTTTATCGCCTCTTTCATAGCGGCGGTCGTCTTCAATCAAGGAAAATTTCCCTCTAGTGTATCCCCACAGAGCCTTATATTCACATATCTCGGTATTTGACATATCTTTAGCATTGAATCTAGCTTCAATAGTTAATACGTCCTCCCCTTTTGTTATGAGTGGAATATGATAGTCTGAATTCATTACGAAAGTAAAAAATACTTTAACTCTTTTGCTAGGAGATAACGAAAATTCTAATTCTTTTGGATTATAATCTTTTTCAGTAATTTTGCCTCTTTTTTGTGATGCAAATGACCAATTTTTCAAACGAACAAGACCTGTTTCTTTGCCCAAATTTTCGACTTGTATCTCAATATACCAGAACGTGCTAGTAGGATCGGCAGAATCTTTATTTCCTGTTGACTTAAAGTCAACAGGCCTAACTTCAATCCATGTTAAGTGGTTTTCTATTGCCTTTACTCTTCCCTCCTTTAATATATCCTTAACATTCCATGCCCCAATTACGACACCAACAGCGGCCAAAAAAGAGGCAAAAGCTGAAATCCAAGGAGGGGAGGAAAACCACCATCTTTTTACCATAAATTCGCCACAAGAATTACATTTTTTCGCTGTGTTGTTAATCCAGTGTCCACAAAACGGACAATATTTGATAGAGGTTTTGTTACTCATAACTTTAACTCTTTTCTTCAGTCCCCTTTTTAAGTACTATGGTGCTTAAGAGTGTTATGGGAAGTGAGTTTTTCAGATATTACAATATCTATTCTGTCCACTAACTTACGAGACATATCCCCTATATTTCGATAAGTCATATCAAGGTTTTTGTTAACTATATTGTAATTATTTTCGCCCAAAGATGAGTCAAAGGTTTTAGCATGGTAAAATTGAGCACGTTCTATTTCTCCATTCAGAGTCAGAAGTTGCGCATTGATGTCAAGAATCCTACGTTGAAACTCACAGTCAAACAAAGATAGAGAATCTAGCTTAGAATTCAAGAAAGGCAAATAAAACTTCTTGACTGAGGCACCAGTGGGACTCTCTCGTCTCGACTGCTCGACATGCTCAGAGAGCAGCCCATCAGTTAACAGCAATAAGGAGTTTATATGCTTCGAAATATTTGTTACACGACTTATCTCTATCCCTTTATATTTTCTTACAAGTGGCTCAATCCATTGTAAAAATTGTCGATCAAAAGTTCCATAGTCTGAGTTCATTAAATAGGTTAAGCTAATCAATTTGATCTGTACTTCCTCAAGCTCAATAATGAGACCATCTTTTAATTCCTCCCTTTGAAGACGTTTTTTAACCTTTTCAACGACAAGAGGGCTAAGAATACCGAGTATCCATCCAAACAATACATCTAAGATATTCATACTTATACTCCACTCAAAATATCCTTTTGATTATCTTCCCAAAATTTTCTTCTATCTATCCCCCCACCTTCTTCCTTGCTCCCGTCTTATACTTCCTGAATTTATCGAGATACTTTTACCAGCTAATCCCCTTTTCTCGTAAATAATCCTGGGCTGGTTTAAAGCCTAATCGAGCTGCTGTTTTAACATCACTAATCCACGCTTGGTAGTTGCCTAATTCGTGATAACTAGCCCCACGAAAGAAATAAGCCCCTGCAAGTTTAGGGTCTAGTTCTATAGCTTTGCTGTACTGAACTATGGCCTGATTATAGTTACCTAATTTTTCATAAACCAACCCACGACTGAAATAAGCCCACGCATATTTAGGACTTAGTTCTATGGCTATGGTGTAGTCGGCTATAGCCTGCTGGTAATTACCTAATTTATCATAAGCAAACCCACGACCGGCATAAGCCGATGCAAATTTAGGGTCTAGTTTTATGGCCCTGGTGTAGTCTGCAATAGCCTGATTGTAGTTGCCTAATTCGCTATAGGCATCCCCTCGACTGTAATAAGCCCCAGCCCTTGCATCTTTAGTGTCTAATTCTATGGCTTCCGTGTAGTCTATTATAGCTTTTTGGTAATCCTTCAAACGACTAAAAACAAGCCCTCGCAGGGTATAAACACCTAAGCCTAGTTGGATTGCTCTGGTGTATGCATATATGGCGTCCTGATTTTTCCCAGCTATAAAATAGGCATATCCCCTATCAAGCCACTCCCATGCAGTCAGTGCTGTTGATTTCTCTGTATACTCTTTCTGAATCTTAACTTTTTTTAATTCTTCTTTTGTCGTTCTCAAATCTTCCCTGAGTATTGTTAGTTCTTTTAATATCTTTTCAGACTCTTCTCTTGATTTCCTTAACTCTTTCTCCTTATACCTGTCCTTCCTTAATTCATCAATGGCTTTTAGCACGCTGTCAGGGTCAGCTACTATCTTTGCCTTTAAAATATAAGCCTTTCCGTCCCATTTCTCGTCAATAATTTCCGTCTGGACTATACCTGCGGTCAGGGTTGTAATCTGGTCTCTAGTTAATTTATAGTCTTTTATCTCAGTGCAACTTTCAAGGTATGTGCCGAGTTCTTCCAGCAAGAGCCGTTTTACCTGCGCAAGTGCTATAGCCCTGCATGAAAGTTTACTGTCAGCCTCACTTGCCTGATAGGTGTACTCTCTTTCAAAGGTTACCTGTTTAGCTATTGATAAGTCAGTGGAGAGTAAGACCATCAAGATACTGAGTGAACATAATAGAAAATTTTTTAGCCTGTGTTTGCTACTGGAATCCATTTGAAACCTCTTTCCCTAAAATAACCTTCCCTGTAACCCCTCTTTGAAATCTCTTCCAAAGTGTTCAAATGCCTGTTTTGTAACTACCCTGCCCCTGGGAGTACGGGAGAGGTACCCTTCCTGGATTAAAAAAGGCTCATAAACATCCTCAATGGTATCTTTTGCCTCATTAACAGCGGCAGACAGGGTATCAATACCTACGGGGCCACCGCCAAACTTATCGATTATGGTCAAAAGGATTTTTCGATCCATCTTGTCGAATCCCTTATGGTCTACCTCAAGCATATTCAGGGCTTCATTTGCCACCTCTTCAGTAATTACTCCATCTGCCCTTACTTGGGCATAGTCTCTAATCCTTCGAAGCAGCCGATTGGCTATCCTTGGAGTCCCTCTGGATCTTTTTGCTATCTCTACAGCGCCGAAGGGCTCAATTTTAATGTTCAGGATTCTGGCAGAACGGTCGATAATGATCTGAAGTTCGCTAGGTGAGTAAAAATCAAGTCTGGCAATTACTCCGAATCTGTCTCTTAACGGAGAGGTGAGCAACCCTGCTCTGGTTGTTGCCCCTACGAGGGTAAACCTGGGGATGTCCAGCTTTATAGACCTGGCGCTTGGGCCCTGTCCTATGATTATATCCAGTTTATAGTCTTCCATGGCAGGATAGAGAATCTCCTCAACCACATGATTCAGTCGGTGTACTTCATCAACAAACAGTATATCGTGCTCCTTAAGATTGGTAAGGATAGCTGCCAGGTCACCGGGTCGTTCAATTACCGGGCCTGATGTAGCCTTGATACTGGTATCCATTTCCTCGGATATTATGTATGCCAGTGTAGTCTTACCCAGCCCCGGCGGTCCATAGAGCAATACATGGTCAAGTGCTTCACCTCTCTCCCTTGCTGCCTGAATAAACACCCTGAGGTTTTCCTTGATCTTTTCCTGCCCTATATATTCATCCAGAACTTTAGGTCTGAGATTGGTGTCGTAAAACACATCTTCTTCATAGGGTTCCGGTGTAACATCCCGTTTTGTCATCTATACTCACCTTATATCGTATATCGTAAATCGTTAGTGGTTTAACTACTTAGTTCATCCTGAAAAATGAAAAATTCATTTGGAGCGAACATGAGCAGGATTTTTGGGGTACCCATCTTGACGAAGCGGAAGAGAAGCATTTTCAGGTGTTTGAGCCCGAAGGGCGATTTTCTGAAAATGCCTGAAGCAAGTCATAGATGGGTCAAAAAACCTGCTCCAGAGAGCGGAAAAGGGAATTTTTCAGGATGAACTACTTACGACTTTGATAATACCCTTAATGCCTCTTTTAACAACTCTTCAAGGACTGAAGTGTCGGTCTTCAGGGTGTTTTTTGCAGTCTCCAGTGCCTTTTCTGCCACCGCCTTTTTATAACCCAGGTTTATTAATGCCGAAATAACATCTTTTTCAACCTCGCCCCTGTCTGCTTCTACTGCAATTGGAGGTTCATCTGAAAATGGTATCATTCCGATTTTATCCCTCAGCTCTAATACCATTCTCTCTGCCGTCTTTTTTCCAACACCCGGCGCAGCGCTTAACCTCCCTGCGTTACCCTCTGATAATGCCTTACAGAGATCTCCCACTGGAATCCCTGAAAGGATATTAATAGCCAACCTGGGTCCTATGCCGGAAACGCTTATTAAGAGCTCAAAGATGTCCCTTTCTTGTCTGGTAAAAAAACCATACAGATGGAGAAGGTCTTCCCTGACATGGGTATACGTGTTTAGTTTAACAGTGCTATCTATTTCAGGAAGTTGATAAAAGGTAGAAAGGGGGATATGAACTTTATAGCCTACACCATTAACATCAACGATCAGATGATCGAGGGACTTATGGACCAGTATTCCATGAATCTGAGCAATCATCTCGACCTTTTTAAGGCTTCCCTCATATTTGTAGAGTGTATATGGCAGATCGCCACAGCGAGAGCATCGGAGGGATCAAAAGGAACAATCTCCGGAAGGTTCAGGAGTTCTTTCACCATTGACTGTATCTGATTCTTAGTGGCTCTTCCATAGCCAACTACTGCCTGTTTTATTTCCATGGGACTGTATTCGTACACATCCAGCCCGGCGTTAAGAGCTGCTAAGATGGCTATTCCACGGGTATGCCCCAACTTTAGCGCTGTCCTTACATTTTTGTGGAAAAAGAGATTTTCAATTGCCATAACATCAGGAGAGTAATCGGAGATGACCTTTTCTAAGTCAGCATAAATCTTCTTTAAGCAGTAAGGGAATGAATTATTTAAGGAAGACGATATGCCCCCATTCTCTATATGGAGAAGTGTGCCTTCCAGTTCTTCGATTATCCCGTAACCAGTAACCGAGCTCCCCGGGTCAACCCCCAATATTCGCATAATGCCAACTACCTTTTATTAAGTAATTCGCGATGAAAAGTTCCCTTTTCCGCTCTCCAGTGCAGATTTTTTGACCCATCTATGATTCGCTTCAGGCATTTTCAGAAACTCACCCTTCGGGCTCAAACACCTGAAAATGCTTATCTTCCGCTTCGTCAAGATGGGTACCCCAAAAATCCTGCCCATGTTCGCTCCAAAGGAAATTTTCATTCTTCAATATGAACTAGGTACCACCCAACTTTTCCATAATCTCATCCGGGATATCAAAGTTGGAATAAACCTTTTGAACGTCGTCGCTTTCTTCCAGCATTTCCATAAGTCTGAGTATCTGTTGCGCCTCCTTCTCATCCAACTTGACTGTACTCTTCGGAATCATACTGACCTCGGCAAGCTCATACTTCAAGTTTGCCCTGTCAATAGCCTCTTTTACTTTTTCAAAGTCTCCTGGCGCCGTTACAACATCGTACTCGTTTTCTCCTTCTCGTACGTCCTCTGCACCGGCTTCAAGGGCTAAATCTATCAGTTTATCTTCTTCTACTTTGTTTTTATCGAATACTATTATCCCTTTTTTTTCGAAAACCCATGCGACACTCCCTGCTTCTGCCAGATTCCCGTTATTCTTGGAAAATGCATGCCTTATATCTGCTACTGTTCTTTTCTTGTTGTCAGTCAATATATCAACCAGCACAGCAGCCCCTCCCGGGCCGTATCCCTCGTATGTAAGCTCTTCATAGCTCACGCCTTCTAATTCCCCGGTACCTCGTTTAATAGCTCTATCTATATTTTCAGCCGGCATATTCTGAGTCTTGGCATTAGCAATGGCAGTTCTCAAACGAGGGTTTCCTTCTGCATCGCCTCCTCCCGTTTTGGCGGCAACAGTTATTTCCCTTATCAGTTTTGTAAATATTCTTCCCCTCTTTGCATCTTCTTTGCCCTTTTTGCGTTTGATGGTACTCCATTTGGAATGTCCAGACACTTAAGCCCCCTGAACTCTAGGGTTTTACGCCTTCTATTTATTTCACTCGAATCTTTGACACCTTTAATCTTTATGGTTTTGCCAAGTATATATCACAGAATCTTGTGTTTTAAAAGAAAAAACATTTGGGCACTATTCCTTGAAAGAAGAAGGGGCAATGAAACTGATTGGGACGGGATTCCTTAAGCAAGGCTTCGGGGTTTTTGAATTGACAAAAGTTTAGATTTAAGATAGCGTTAAACGTAAAATGCCAAGCTAAAGCTGAAGAGGACAGGGGAAAATAGATTGGAAAATATTGAGCTGCAAAGAGAGATAAAACGACTCTTAAAAGAGATAAACGGTATTCTGCTGGCACATAACTACCAAAGAGACGAAATTCAGGAACTGGCTGATTTTACCGGTGATTCTCTGGGGTTAAGTATAGAGGCTGCTAAAACGGATTGTGATATTATAGTCTTCTGTGGTGTCCATTTTATGGCTGAAAGCGCTTCTATTCTGTCTCCTGATAAAACGGTAATCCTTCCCAGGCTTGATGCAGGGTGCCCCATGGCGGATATGATTTCTGCCGATATTCTTGTGGCTAAAAAGAGAGAAAACCCTGAAGCTACTGTTGTTACCTATGTCAATTCGTCGGCTGAGGTAAAGGCAGAAAGTAATATCTGCTGCACATCTGCCAATGCTGTCCGGGTGGTGAACTCTGTAAAAAGCGATACGGTGTTGATGACCCCTGATAAAAACCTGGCAAAATATGTATCGAGATTTACCGACAAAAAGGTTCTCTGGTGGGAAGGCTATTGTCCTACACACGATCGCCTGAAAGTACAGGAAGTATTGGAGATTAAGGGAAAACACCCCGATGCCCTTTTTGTGGCACATCCGGAATGCAGGCCTGAGGTACTTGAACTGGCAGATCATGTTTGCAGCACTTCAGGGATGTATGAGTATGCTAAAAGGACAGATAATGAGGAGTTTATAATAGGGACTGAAGCGGGGATACTGTACCGATTAAGAAAAGAGAACCCTGAAAAGAAATTCATTCTTGCTTCAAAGAGTTTAGTATGCCCAAACATGAAATTAACTACACTGGACAGTGTTTTAAATGCCATAATAGAGATGAAGAATATAGTAAAGGTCCCGGAAAGAACAAGGTTTCCAGCCAAAAAAGCCCTTGATAGAATGCTTGCCGTCCCCCGAGACCAGGTTTTAATGGGATAGGGATATGTTTAAAAGTGACGTTGTTTATCATTTTAGAAACTTCTGGGATATAATCATAGAATCCTTTCGTTCCTACAGACTAAACGGGGGGCTGAATCTGTCGGCTGCCATAGCATTCTACTCGATACTGTCCATAATCCCCTTTCTTTTTCTCATGCTGTCATTGGCAGGATATGTACTTGGATCCTCGGAAGAGATATATAGAGCTGCTGTTTCTTTTACCAGAGACTTTATTCCGCAAATGAACACGATGGTTTTTGATGAGACAAAGAGAATAATGGATAAAAGTGAAGTGCTGGGTTGGGTGGGGGTGCTGTCTCTGATTTGGACGGCTACGCTGGTCTTTACCTCGCTTGAGTTTGCACTGAACACAATATTCAAAGTAAAGAAGAAGAGGAACTTCTTTTATTCAAAACTCCTGACATTCACAATGATACCCTTTGGATGTGTAATAGCCATTGTTTCAGTTCTGATAACCGCCTTTGCTAAGGCATTGGATAAGGCAGGCTCTTTCATTATTTACGGAATTGATCTGCGTATCTTCTTCGCAGGTAATATACTCATCAGATATCTCTTTCCATTTTTGCTTACAATCTCTATTTTTACTTTAATCTACAAGGTTATTCCAAACACTAAGATTCGTCTTAGACACTGCATGATTGGGGGAAGCCTATGCGCTTTCCTGTGGGAAGGAGCCAAGTACTTGTTCGCGTGGTATGTGAGCAGAAATCCCAATTATGGGGTAGTCTATGGATCACTTGAAGCTATAATAATTTTGGTATTATGGATATTTTATTCTTCATGTATTTTACTGTTCTGTGCTGAACTTGTTTCAGCATATTATAGAAGGGATGTTACCCTGCTAAGGAAGGCTTTTATGTGAGGGGTTATGAAAGACAAAAAAACCAGTCTGCAAAAACAGCTATTCCGAAAATTTGGGAAAAGTTTTCCTAAGGGGGCATTCCTTTTTAGGGAATCGGAATCTGGCAAAGAGATGTACATTATCCAATCTGGAAAAGTGAGGATAACAAAAAAAGCAGGAGGTGCGGACAAAACTCTGGCTATAATATCCGGTGGGGATTTTTTAGGAGAGATGGCAGTACTGACCGATGGTCCTCGTTCAGCGACAGCAGAGGTGGTTGAGGACAGTGAGGTGCTGGTTATTAACCCTGAGACATTTGAGGCATTGATTCAGACAAACTCGGATATTGCTATGAAGATACTGAGAACATTGGCGGAGAGAATCAAAGAAGCCAACAGACAAATAGAGATTCTGTCATCTAAGGATAAAGAAAGTGGTAAGATTTCAGAATAAAGGGTGTTAGGGGTTAATGTTAGATGCGGGATGTGAATTTATCTGGTGAAAGGGTATTTTATGAAGAGCCATCTATATCCAAATTATTAAAGGCAATAGATGACAGAAAAAGGAAAATATGGACTACAGGCTTAAAAGGCTCTTCCAGGGCATTTCTTGTGTACCTTCTGAAAGAAAAGCTGAACAGAGTCTTTGTCATAATCACCCCGACTATAGCAGATGCCCATGTTTTTTGTAATGATTTAAGGTTTTTTTTAGGTGAAGAAGATTCCAATGCTTCACCAGAACAGCTTAAATGCCTTCTATACCCTCCGTGGGATACCTTTCCATTCGATACCATCTCACCTTCACCAAATATTGTATGTAAGAGACTGGAGGTTTTTTACTCTCTTACAATGGGTTTTAACCCCATTATTATTACTACTCCTTCCGCATTAATGCAAAGGGTAATAGCTAAGGGCATTCTCGAGAATGCTGCAGAACGTATATATACTGGACAGGAGATCAATCGGGACAGGCTGATCGAAAAGATAGTTGAAGGCGGTTATACCCACGTTAGTGTGGTTGAAGCGAAGGGAGAATACAGTGTTCGCGGGGGTATTCTTGATATCTTCCCTCCCCTTTTTGAAAATCCTGTAAGACTGGAGTTTTTGGGAGATGAGATAGAATCCGTCAGGCACTTTGATGTGATATCTCAACGTTCCTTAAACTCTCTGGAAAAAGCTACAATCCTTCCCTTCAGGGAGATCATCTTAAATAGCACGACTGCCGATTATGCTGACTTTTCCCTTCCTTTCTTTTATCCAAAACTGGATACCTTCTTCGATTATTTACCTCAGGATGCTATTTTAATGATGAGTGAGAGATGGGATATAGAAAAAGAACAACAAATATATGTGGACGAGATAAAGGAATGCCATCAAAAGTACATCAGGCGAAAAGAATTTTATCCTGAAGTTTACGAATTATACCTGACTCCGGATGAGATTAATTCGAACCTCGAAAGGTTTCAGATTGTATTTTTAGAGAGATTTGATATTCACCAACCCGATGAGACTCTCATTGAGTTTTATACGGAAGGGAATGAAGATATAAGAAAGGAGTCCATACAGTTAAGGTCATATGAAGGAATACTTGGTGTTTTTGCAGAAAAGATTAGAATCTGGCTGGAGGATAACCATCAGATCTTTCTGGTATGCCATACCGATTCTCAGGCTAAGAGGCTCTTTGAAATCTTAAAAGACTATAGTTTACCCTTTGGGCTTGAACTTGAGTCATCCTTTCAATCCCGGATAAAGGAAGTCAATCTGCCTGGGTCAGCACCAGGGATGAGGATTCAGCTTGGTAGTCTTCTATCAGGATTCCGTTGGCCTCACACAAGAATTATAATAGTAACAGAAGAAGAGATATTTGGTGAGAGAAAAAGGCGACATCCTAAAGCCAAGCTTGAGGATGATTATAGAATATCGACCTTTGGTGACCTCAAAGTAGATGATCATGTAGTCCATATAGACCATGGAGTTGGATTATACCTTGGATTGAGAAAGCTTGATGTAGATGGAATAGAAAATGACTACCTTCTACTGGAGTATATGGATGGGGATAAGCTCTATCTTCCAGTTACCAGATTAAATCTCCTCCAGAAGTACATGGGAGTTAAAGGGCATTCCCCTAAATTGGATAAACTGGGGGGGCGTTCCTGGGAAAACAAAAAGAAAAAAGTTAAAGAATCCATTAAAGGGATGGCTGAAGAGCTCTTAAAGTTATACGCATTAAGAAATGTGCAAAAGGGTTTTGCCTTCTCAAAAAAGGACCATTACTACAGAGAGTTTGAAGCTGCTTTCCAATATGAGGAGACTTCCGATCAACTGGAGGCTATTGAAAGTGTGATGAGGGACATGGAAGACGAAAAGCCTATGGAAAGACTTATATGCGGTGATGTGGGTTTTGGCAAGACCGAGGTTGCACTAAGGGCATCATTCAAAGCAGTAATGGATGGGAAACAGGTAGCAGTATTGGTTCCAACCACAATACTTGCTTACCAGCATTATCAAACCTTTGTCCAGAGACTCAAACCATACCCTGTTTTTATAGGTATGCTTAGCCGTTTCAGAACCCGTCAAGAACAAAAAACTATTGTCAATAAGCTAAAGGATGGAGAGATCGATATTGTAATTGGGACTCACCGTTTGCTTCAAAAGGACGTGAGCTTCAAGAATTTGGGGTTGTTGGTTATAGATGAGGAACACCGGTTTGGTGTTTCCCATAAAGAAAAGCTTAAGAAACTAAGAAAACTAGTGGATGTGATTACAATGACCGCTACTCCCATCCCGAGGACCCTTTATATGTCTATGATGGGGGTCAGGGATTTAAGTGTAATTAATACGCCGCCCGAGGATCGCCTGGCAATCAAGACCTATATTACTAAATTCGAAGATGATATCATCAGAAGGGCTGTACTTAGAGAAATTGAGAGGGAAGGACAGATATTCTTTGTTCATAATCGGGTAGAGAGTATACCTGCAATGGTAAGGTATCTGAGAAAATTAGTCCCCGAAGCCAGTGTTGGTGTTGCCCATGGCCAGATGGAAGAGAATGACCTGGAAAAAGTAATGCTCTCCTTTATCAATAAAGAGATCAACTTTTTGGTTTGTACTACCATAATTGAATCAGGACTTGATTTTCCCTCTGCAAATACGATTATGATTAATCGTGCCGATAAATTGGGTTTAGCCCAGATGTATCAACTTCGTGGGAGGGTAGGAAGGGCGAAAGAACAGGCATATGCCTATTTACTGGTACCAGGAAAGCATTTAGTAACCAAAGATGCCTTGAAACGACTGAAGGCACTCTCTGAACTCACTGAGCTGGGTTCTGGGTTCAGGCTGGCAGCCCATGATCTGGAAATAAGGGGAGCGGGTAACATTCTGGGCACCTCTCAGTCCGGGCATATTGCTACCGTTGGCTATGATATGTATATCAGATTACTGGAAAGGACCATTAAGGAACTTAAAGGGGAAGAGGTTACCAATGAAATCCAGCCTGAGATTAACATTAAGATACCAGCTTATATACCTGAAGACTATATTAGAGATACCAATCAGCGGCTGGTAGTTTATAAGAGACTTGCATCTATCAGCTCAGATGAGGAAGCAGAAAAGATGAGAAGAGAGCTTACTGACAGATTTGGTAAAATACCCACCCTGGTTGAAAATCTGTTTGAAGTGGTGGGGATTAAAATTCTGTTTAAAAGGTTTCTTATTACCAGTGCTGATTACAATGGGAGTGAAATCATTTTGTCATTTCATCCAAGTGCCGAAGCATCTCTTGAGAAAATCCTCCAACTCATTGCCAGTTACGGAGAAAGATGTAGGTTTTCTCCTGATTTAAAGCTAAGCATAACCTTCCCTGATGGCGACTGGAAAAGTATCCTGAATGAGATTAAAAACGTATTGAAATAATCGTTATCACGTGGTAGTTTCGTCTTGATTAATTAACTTAAGCCACTATCACAGGTGGAGGTATAATGAACATTCCCAAAAAACAGATTCTAATCCTGTTTCTTATCCTTTCCTTTAGTATCTCTTGCTTAAGCCTTAAAACAATCGCAGAAACCATTGACAAGGTAGTTGCCATAGTTAACGGTGAGGTTATTACCCTTACAGAATTGAACGAGGCGGTAAATTTCATATTAAAGGATACTGAAGGCATAATAAATTTTGATGGTGCAGAAAAAGACCCGGCCGAAATTAAAAGGAAAGTATTGGATCGGCTTATTGATAACAAGCTGATAGAGCAGGAAGTAAAGAGGGTAAGGATAGTTGTGTCTGAAAGGGAGGTAGATAATGCCCTGGAGAATATGCAGAAAGAAAACTCTATCTCAAAGGAAGAATTGGTTAAAAAGTTGGAATCCAGGGGGTTGAGTCTTGAAAAGTATAAAGAGCAGATCAGGCAGGGGATGGAGAAGATGATGCTTGTAAATCGTGAAATTAAATCCAGGATAGTGGTGAATGAAGATGAACTGAAAAATTATTACACGGATAATATGGATTCTTTTAGGATGGTAACAGAGGTAAGAGTTCAACATATACTTCTTCCAATTCCCCCAAACGCGGATGAAGCAAAAATAAAAGATGTCTATGAAAAAGCCAGAGATCTATTAGTAAAGTTAGGTAATAAGGAGGACTTCGGAAAGCTGGCTAAAATGTATTCTCAGGACACTTCATCAGATTCAGGTGGTGACATGGGGTGGTTTAAGAAGGGGGAAGTAACACCGTTTTTAGAAAA
Organism: Thermodesulfobacteriota bacterium; assembly: GCA_040757775.1. NCBI lineage: Bacteria > Pseudomonadati > Thermodesulfobacteriota > Thermodesulfobacteriota bacterium. Next base: position 3,285 of record JBFLWQ010000014.1, on the reverse strand, counting down.
GGTTGTCTTTAGTCTTAAAGTTGGAGAGGTTAGTGACATAATTACCAGCAGTTTAGGTCTTCACATAGTTAAGCTTATGGACAGAAAGGAAGGAGGGGTTAGACCCTTTGAAGAGGTTAAGGATGAAATAAAAGACACCATTTATGCAAAAAGGGTGGAGAAGGAATTTAAAGAATGGTTTGAGAGGTTAAGAAAGAAGTCTTTTATTAAGGTGAAGCTATGAGATAGAATCAACTTACTCCGAAAAAAAAATAACCAGGTGAGGAAATGAAGAATATGAAACTTCCTGTGATTGGGATTACCATGGGAGACCCCGCAGGGGTAGGCCCTGAAATAATCGTAAAGGCACTCTCTGACCCACGGATATTCCAAATCTGCAGGCCTGTTGTCCTTGGGGACCACGGGCTAATCTCAACGGTTGTCCAAATGCTTGGCATGGAGGTTAAGGTAAATACTATTACGAACATAAGGGCGGAGAGATACCACGCTGGATATATAAACGTTTTAAACCTTTCCCATCTTGACGTTAACGCAGTTGCTTGGGGAAAACCGGATGAAAGATTTGGTAAAGCCGTTGTGGACTATATAAAGACAGGGACTAAACTTGCACTGGATGGAGAGATTGATGCCATAACCACTGCTCCCATAAACAAAGAGGTGATAAACAGAGCAGGTTATGCCTATGCAGGGCACACCGAACTCTTTGCTGAACTAACCCATACGAAAGATTATGTTATGATGCTTACAGGAGAAAAGCTAAGAGTTGCCATGGTAACGACCCATTGCAGAGTGAGAGATGTAGCAGACCTCTTAAATACCCAAAGAATATTCACCATTATCAAGATGACAAACAATTCTCTTAAGGAGTACTTTGCCATCTCAAAGCCCAGAATAGCCGTGGCATCTTTAAATCCCCATGGTGGGGAAGGCGGAATATTTGGGGATGAGGAAGAAAGGATAATCATCCCGGCAATTAATATAGCTAAGGCTGCAGGGATCGATGCAGTAGGTCCTCTTCCCCCAGACACCCTTTTCTACTATGCCTCCCGGGGAGACTATGACGTGGTTGTATGCATGTACCACGATCAGGGGCTTATCCCTTTGAAATTACTGAGTTTTCAGGATGCGGTAAACGTAACCCTTGGACTGCCCATTATAAGGACATCTGTAGATCACGGGACTGCATACGATATAGCAGGGACAGGAAGCGCCAACGAGACAAGTCTGAAGAACGCTATCAGACTCGCCTCATCTATGACAGATAAAAGCAGGAATCCTCAAAAAATATGACAAGGAACGCCACATACACCTAAAAATATGCCCTTAGCCGACCGGCAAGATACTCCGGTGGATTTGCAAACCAATTTTCCATGTTAAAAAGCGGTGCGAAATGGATGTCATTAATATAATTACCATTAAAGTTAGGTCTTGTGGCTATCTTTACGCTTGCCCGAAAGCTATCAGTTTTGCCTCCTAATGGACCCGAATATAAGATATAATTAAAAGACTCCATTTGCAGGTCCTTTTTATAGAAGCAAAGAATCTTGCTCAACCCTTCGGCGATACCATCCAGGTCTTTATCATCATATTCAAAATAATTTGACTTTCCAGGTACTATTCCTATAAATTCATTGCTTGCCATGGGGGCAAATGAGGCCATCCATTCCACATTTCCTGTTTTACCCACATACCTTTCCCCCAGTTCTTTCTCTGTTTCTATGAGATCATTCCAGAAGTTTTTAGACTTTTTGTCAAGGTAAGTCTTACTTTCTCTCATCATCCAGTCTACATAATAAAAGGGATTTTTGCTCATGTAAATCTGGTTATGAGGGTGGACTTGAGATGATGCAGCAGGCGGAAGATAGTTCATCCCAAAGATGGCATATTTAAGTTCTGGCTTTCTTCTATTTACTGCCCTAAGGAAATCAATAATCGTACTAAAGCAGTTTTTTAATATCTCCGGAGAAAATTCATCGATCCTTAAAAAGTGTTCTTTACCGATAACACCTATAGCCATGATTTCATAAACCAGAAATAGATTGGGAAATACCCATGAGTCACCTTTCCTAAATCTTCCTTCAGGTAAAAGTTCCGGCGGAAATTTTGGTGTTACCTTTTCCAGGTTTTGGGGACAGAAGATACAGGTTTCTTTTGTCCTGTTTGCTATCATTTCCAATAGGGTTTCATCGACAGGCTGATAGAACATTTTCGCTTTTTCTATTAAACCCATATTGAAGAGCCTCTTTACGCCTGTTAATGGGTCAAAACGTATCTCAGTATGCTGTTTGTCCTCTTTAAATGCATTCATCGGATTCAGAATAGAAACCGTATTCTTAATTTTTTTAAACTCCACTGTCATAGGTGCCCTCCTTTTTTGTTTTTACCCTAATGGGCACGGCGTACCGTGCCACTACTACTACAGAATCAAATTTATAATACTTACTATTATCTGCTCAAAGAATGTGATCAATGGATTTAACAAGCCAAAGAAGAGTAGCCCTATGATGATAAACATCCCATATGGTTCTAATTGCATCAGTTGGTATTGAGTTCTGTTAGAAACAAAACCCATCAATATCTTAGAGCCATCTAAAGGAGGGATAGGTATCAGGTTAAAGGCTGCCAAAATGATATTTATCTTGGCAAGGACTGATAATATGGCTGCCATCGTCCCCCAAGGAGAAAATATATTTATACTTATGATTAAAAGTGCCAAGAAAGCCAGAATGATATTTGCAGTAATGCCGGCGGCAGATACCAAAATCATCCCTTTCCGATAGTCTCTAAAATTTGAAAAATTAACAGGGACTGGCCTAGCCCACCCAAAACCAAAGAGAAGGAGCATCAGTGTGCCAATGGGGTCTAAGTGTTTAATCGGGTTAAAGGTTATTCTTCCCATCCATCTGGCGGTTGTGTCCCCCATTTTTTCCGCTACCCAGCCATGGGCAACTTCATGGATTATTACAGAATATAAAAGAGGAATCATCAAAAGGAAAAAAGCCCCTGGATTCTTGAAAAGCATAAGGATTGGTCCCACCCGAAACCTCCACGTTATAATCAAAAAAATAGTCAGTGAGTTTTGTGAAATTTAACCCTGAAAACAGATTGGATATGATGTTAACAGAGAAAGAACGTGATGACAATAAGAAAAGTTGATTATGTCAGAAACAAATAAACTGTCCTGTATTGTAGCACATAATCTGTCCGGTTTACAATGGTCACCAGTGGAGGTGACGTATGGGACGGACAGAGATATTACAGGAGGTTCGGAAGATGCGATTTGAA